>NZ_JAEDXV010000036.1:0-40796 GCF_036877645.1 Terriglobus sp. ADX1 | reverse complement strand
ATACCAGACATTGCCTGAAGCCTGCGGCGCAACAAACGCCAACTTCATATCCATAAAGGCGCGCGACAGCCCAAGAATGTCTCCCGCGTTACTGCCGCGGCCATGCAAAAGCACAACGGCTCCGGCGGCCTCCTTTAGAGGCTCGCCTGCCGTATAAACCGGACTCAGATCATGAGGTCCTTGCATCGTTCCAATCTCCTTTCTGTGCAGGGATGACGGCCTTTACACCGTCACCGCCGTCTTCGACGACTGCTTCAGTTCCACCGGGATCAACCGGCGCTCAATCTGCTCAAGCAGTCCCTGGTGCATCTTCGGCACACGCAATGCCTCGCCCAGCGTCTCCATCGGCTCGTCAATTGCAAAACCCGGCTCGTCCGTTGCCATCTCAAACAACACACCACCCGGCTCGCGGAAGTAGATGGAGTGGAAGTAGTCACGATCCTGCACTGTCGTCACCGGCAGATGCTTCAGAATCTCCTCTCTCCACGCAAGCTGCGACGCATCATTCGGCGTACGGAACGCAATGTGGTGCACCGATCCCGCACCACTGCGTCCATAACCAGCATTTGGGTTCACCACCACATCAATGTGGTTGCCCAAAGCCGCGCCTTCCGGCGCAGCATAACGAATCCGGTTGCCGTCACGACCAATTTCCGCAAAACCCATCCAAGCCAACGTATCCGCCGTGGCGTTTTCGTTGCGGTGCAGCATCGTCACACCAAAGAAGCCACGAATGCTGTGCTCCGCAGGCACATCCGCATACCGCGGCACCTTCGTTGCCGCAGGAGTATCCGCATGGCCCACAATCTCCAGCTTCATGCCATCCGGATCAGCAAATGTCAGCACATCCTCCGCACCGTTGAAACGCAAACCGGTGTGCTCCACCAGGACGCCCTCGGCAGTAAGCCGCTTCTCCCAGTAAGGTATGGAAGCCGTCGGCACAGAAAACGCTGTATGCGTAACCTCACCCGCACCTGCGAGTCCACGGCGTGCACCCGGCCATGGAAAGAACGTCAAAATCGTTCCTGGCGTACCGGCATCGTCACCAAAATAAAAGTGATACGTGCCCGGATCGTCAAAATTAACGGTCTTCTTCACCAACCGCAGACCCAGCACCTGCGTATAGAAATCCAGGTTGCGCTGCGGATCGGAAGCAATCGCCGTCACATGATGCAGTCCTTGAATCTTCGCCCGTTCGGTAGCCATTGTCTTAACCCTCCGCAATAATTGATTCGATATCGAAAGAAAGGATTCATTCGCCCTTCTGCGGCTATTTGCCCTTGCAATACCGAACACGATAGCGTTCCGCCATGGTCCGGTTTTGCAAACTGTTCGTCTTCTTCCTCTCGCTGTCCTGTGCCGTCTCTGCGGTCGCACAAAAAGATGTTGTCAATGAAGTGAATCCACTCATCGGCACCGGCAATGGCCCCATCGGGTACGGCGGCACCATGCCCTTCGTAACAACGCCCTTCGGCATGACGAACTGGACGGCGCAAACCCGGCAGAACCGCCTCAGCGTCACCTCGTACGAGTACGGCGACAAGACCATCCAGGGCTTCATGGGCACCCACCAACCCGCCATCTGGATGGGCGACTTCGGCTACGTCACGCTGATGCCTGAAATCGGCGATCTGAAGATCACGCCCGAATCACGCGCTCTGGCTTACGACCACGCACATGAAACCACGCACCCCGACTTCTACAGCGTGGACATGAAGACGCAGGACGGCAAAACCATCCATGCCGAGATGACTGCAACCGAGCGTTGCGCCTATCTCCGCTTCACCTTCCCCGCTGGCGTGCAACCGCGCATTCTGTTGGAGTCCTCGCGTCCCGGCATCAACGGCAAGGCATCCGTCGATATCGCAAAGGGTGAAATCGCCGGTCAGAACCCACACCGCATCGACAACAACCTTGGACCATTCGCGCTGCCGAAGTTCAGCGGCTACTTCGTCGCACAGTTTCACCAGCACACCACCGATGGCGACACCTACGGCCTGAACACAGCCACTGCGCGCGGCGCATCCGTCACCTTCGCCAAGACGACCGCGCCCACGGTGATTGAAGTACGCGTGGGAACATCCTTCCTCAGCATCGATCAGGCGCGCGAGAACATCACCAAAGAAATCCCTGCATGGAACTTCGCTGCCACGCGCCAGAAACTTCATACCATCTGGCAACAAAAATTAAGCAGCCTAACGATCGCAGGCGCTACACAGGATGAGCGCATCACCGCATACACCGCGCTGTATCACGCACTGCTGTACCCGCGTGTCTTCTCGGAATACGGCCGCTACTACAGCGCTTTTGACGACACCATTCACAACGGCGCGTCGTACACCGATTACTCCATCTGGGACACCTTCCGCGCAGAACACAGCCTGCTGACACTCGTCGCACCGGAACGCATTGACGGCATGATCACCGCACTTCTGCAGGACTACAAGGAAGGCGGATGGATGCCCAAGTGGCCCAATCCCAGCTACACCAACATCATGATCGGCACCCATGCCGACAGCATGGTGGCGGAAGCCATCCGCAAGGGTTTCCATGGATTTGATCGTGAACTGGCATGGAAGGCCGTCTATAAGGACGCCATGACGCCCCCCGACGGCGACACCACACGTCGCTGGCTGGACCGCGAAGAGCACACGCCCTACGAAGCACGTGCAGGCCTAACCTACTACAAGCAACTCGGCTTCATTCCTACCGACAAAACCGACGAAGCTACCAGCCGCACACTGGAAGACAGCTACGACGACTGGTGTGTGGCGCAGGTAGCCAAAGCCCTCGGCCGCGATGAAGACTATCGCTTCTTCCTGAAGCGCTCGTTGAACGATCGCAACATGTTCGACAAGACGAACAACCTGATGCGCGGCAAAACCTCCGACGGCAAGTGGGCGCCCATCGGCGGCTCGCGAGACACCGATGGCAACCGCAGCGTCTCCGGATGGACGGAAGGCGATGCGTGGGTCTACACGTGGTCGCCCTTCCATGACATTGCAGGCGTGGAAAAGCTGATGGGCGGCCCTGAAGTCGCCAGCAAGCAACTGGATCAGCACTTCGCAGGCAATCACAACGTCCACAAGAACGAACCCAGCCATCACTACGGATACCTGTACGACTTCACCAACCAGCCTTGGAAGACACAAGCAAAGGTTCGTGAAATTGCCTACAAGGAATACGCCAACCTGCCCGCTGGCCTGGACGGCGATGACGACTGCGGCCAGATGTCCGCGTGGTATCTGTTCACCGCACTCGGCATGTATCCGGTGAATCCCGCCAGCGGCGACTACATGATCGGTAGCCCTATGTACGGCCGCATGAGCCTGAAATTAGCCAACGGCAAGGCTTTCACCGTCATCGCTGACAACAACAGCCACAGCAACGTGTACATCCAATCCGCCACGCTGAATGGCAAGCCGCTGGATAAGCCCGTCATCACATGGGAACAAATCCAGTCCGGTGCAACGCTGCATGTGGTGATGGGCGCACAGCCTTCCAAGTGGGCGTCTGCATGGCACCCATCGCTGCCTGAAGCAGCCATGTAATCAAGCGGCGAAAAAGCGTGTAGCAACGCACGCTTTTTCGCCGTCACAAATCATTCGAGGGCGCGCTATCCTCGTTCTACCGCAATGATCCAACGACTGCTTTCTGCCGCTGCCCTTCTATGTGCTTTTGTGTATGCCGTGCCCTCACGGGCTGACGTAGCCCTGCTCATGGAACAGCCCTATGGCGAGTTCGGCAAATACAACCCGACAGGCCACGCCGCAGTCTTCCTCAGCGATATTTGCGCAGAGACACCGACACAACTACGCCGCTGCCGCCCCGGCGAATATGGCTCCGTTATCAGCCGTTATCACAAGATCCACCATCAGGACTGGATCGCCATGCCGCTCGTTCCGTATCTTTACGGCGTAGAGCATCCCTCGGAAATTCCAGCGAGCGTTACCAAAGAACAGGTGAAACTACTTCGCGATGCCTACTGGCGCGCCCACCTGCAACAGTTGGCTCCGCCTGATAAGAACGGCGACGCGCCCAAGGGCGAATGGCCGCAGCTTGTGGGTTCATTGTTTGATCGCACCATCTTTGGCTTCGCCGTGCACTCCACGCAGGAGCAGGACGACCGCTTCATTGCCATCTTCAACGACAAGCGCAACGTGGGCCATTTCAACCTGTTTTTCCACAACTGCGCCGACTTCTCGCGCGTGGTGTTGAACACCTATTACCCCGGCGCGATCCATCGCAACGTCTTCGGAGACTTCGGCATGACCACGCCCAAGGGCGCTGCAAAATCGCTGGTGAAGTATGGAGAAAAGCATCCGGAACTTCACCCAACCACCTTTGAAATGCACCAGGTTCCCGGCGACATGCCCCGCAGCACCAATATTGACGGCGTGTCAGAATCGCTGGTGAAAAGCAAGAAATACCTCATTCCACTGGCCATTCTGCAGCCGGAGGTTACCGGCGTCATTGCAGCGGACTTCCTCACCCGAGGCCGCGCCAAGCTGCCCCGCACAGCCACCGCATTTGCCGTGCACGACTGGAAAGTGCAACCACAGCCAGTGGATGAAACGGCATCCCATCCGGACGAGGTAGGCTCACCCAAGCTTGGAAGCTAGGATCAGCCAATTTCCCGGCGATATTCGCTCTCAGAGCCGGATCGCGGCTTTAAAATCAAAGCCATGAGCTATCCGGCAAACTACCGCTACACCAAGGAACATGAGTGGATTGACGCCCACGGCAACGAAGCCACCGTGGGCATCACCGAACACGCCCAGAGCCTGCTTGGCGACATTGTTTTCGTTGACCTGCCCAAGACAGGCACGGAATTGAGCCAGAAGGAATCTTTCGGCTCGGTGGAAAGCGTGAAGGCGGTCAGTGACGTGTATGCCCCCGTCTCGGGAACCGTTACCGCTGCAAACGAAGAGCTTGCCAACGCACCGGAAAAAATTAACGAAGACGCGAACAACACCTGGCTCATCAAGCTCACCCTGAAGGATGCTTCCGAGTTGGACGGCTTGCTGGATGCCGCTGCATACGAAGCTTTCGTAGCTGAAGAAACGCACTAAACGAGTTCTGTTCGAGAAGGGCCGCCGCTTCACCGCAGCGGCCCGCGAACCTTCTACTCACCGCCCCTCCGCACACATACCAGACGAGGCAACATTCCCATGCGTTACCTTCCTAAGTCGCCCGCCGACCGGGCCGCCATGCTCCAGGAGATGGGCGCGGCTTCCATCGACGATCTGTTTGATTCCGTCCCCGCCGAATTTCGCCTCACACGCGATCTGAACGTTCCGCGTCAGCACTCTGAGCACGAAGTCATTGAAGCGTTCAAAGTCTTCGCCAGCCAGAACGCCACCGGATATGCGTCGTTTTTGGGCGCAGGAGCCTATCGCCACTATCGTCCGGTGCTGATTGACACGGTCGTTTCGCGCGGCGAGTTCCTCACCAGCTATACGCCCTATCAGCCGGAAATCGCTCAGGGCACGCTGCAGGCGCTCTTTGAGTTCCAGACCATGATCTGCGAGCTCACCGGCATGGATCTGGCCAACGCCTCCATGTACGACGGCAGCACCGGCGCAGCAGAAGCCGTGATGATGGCCGTCCGCGTCACCGGCCGCAACGGCGCTGTCATCGCGCGCACCGTGCATCCGGAATACCGCGAAGTGCTGGCCACCTACGCGCAACACCAGGGCATCCCGCAGACCGAAGTGGGTTACACCGCCGATGGCCGCGTGGATTACGCCGCTCTGGATGCCGCCATCACCAGCGACACCGCTTGCGTGCTCATCCAGTCGCCCAACTTCTTCGGCACCATTGAAGACGTTGCAAAGATCGCGGAGATCGCACACGCCAAGGGTGCTCTGCTCATCGTCTCCATTGCAGAAGCGATCTCACTCGGCATCGTCAAGCCGCCTAAGGAAGCCGACATTGTCTCCATGGAAGCGCAGAGCTTTGGCGTCCCCGTGGGCTACGGCGGCCCGTACTGCGGCGTCATCGCCGCCAAGGAAAAGTTCCTGCGCCAGATGCCCGGCCGCCTCTGCGGTCAGACCGTAGACCAGAACGGCGACCGCGGTTTCGTATTGACGCTGTCCACACGCGAGCAACACATCCGCCGCGAAAAGGCCACCAGCAACATCTGCACCAATCAGTCGCTCGTCGCGCTCATGGTCACGGTCTTCCTCACCGTCTACGGCAAGGGCCTGCAGGAACTCGCAGAACAGAATCTTGCCAAGGCACACTTCACCGCACAGTCGCTGGAGAAGAGCGGAGCCAAGCTGCTGTTTGCAGGAGCACCGCGCTTCAACGAGTTCGTCATCACCACACCGAAATCCGCAGACGCCACCAACACGGCACTGCTGGAAGAAAAGATCATCGGCGGTCTGCCGCTGTCGAAGTGGTATCCCGAACTCGGTGAAAACGCATCCCTGTGGTGCGCCACGGAACTGACCACGCGTAAGGACATCGACGTCGCAGCCACTGCATTGGCAAAAGCATAAGCGGGATAAGACATGGATCTAAACAGCCTGCACAGTGAAGAACTGTACGCAGTGGAATTCGTAGAGAAGCACCTGCAACTTCGCTTTGCGGACGACGCATTGCTGACGCTGTACATCTGGCCGGAAGTCGCGGATGCCGATGGCATCTCCGTGGGCTACGGGCAGACAGGTTATCGCGATGCGTTGTGCTCACTGATTGGTGAAACGGTCAGCGAGTCACAGTTCCACGACGACACAGCCCTCACCGTGGAGTTTGAGAATGGCACCCTGCTGGCACTGAGCCTGCGGGATGAAGACCGGGACGCAACCGAGGCAGGCTCGTTCCGCACAATTGATGGCGAGGTTTTCGACTTCTAGAGGCAAATCTATGAAGAACGAACATCACTACAACACGAGCATCGTCTGGACGGGCAATCGCGGCACCGGCACTTCGTCATACCGCGACTACGCGCGTTCTTACGATCTGACCGCACCGGGCAAGCCTCTCATCGCAGGCGCCGGCATCTCTGTCATCGCTTACAGCGACAACGCTGAAGGCACGATGCAGTTGAATCCCGATGGCTCAGGACACTTCACCTCCGTCACATTGCATCCGCAGGTGACGATCGCTACAGGACACGACCTTACCCAGGCTGACGCGCTGCATCATCGCGCGCATGAACTTTGCTTTATCGCCAACTCCGTCAACTTTCCCGTTGCGTGTGAAGCGACCACCGCACACGCCGCAAACGATTCGAGGGACATCTAATGGCAGACACACCTTTTGTTGGTACGCCGCGCAAGGCCACCACGCACGTCAACCAGAACGAAGGCTTGATCTTTGAGAAGAGCTCGCCCGGCAAGAAGGCTTATCGCCTCGATGCACTCGACGTTCCTGCGATCGACGCAGCTTCGCTGCTCGGCGACGCCGTGCGAACAGACAACCTGGGCCAGATGCCGGAGTTGAGCGAAATCGAAATCGTTCGCCACTTCACTCGCCTGTCCACGTGGAACTACGCCATCGACCTCGGCATGTTCCCTCTCGGCTCCTGCACCATGAAGTACAACGGCCGTGTGAACGAGGCCGTCGCACGCCTGGAAGGCATCGCGGAAGCGCATCCTTACCAGCCGGAATCGCTCTCGCAGGGCACACTCGGCATCATGAAGCAGTTGCAGGACTGCCTCATTGAAATCACGGGCATGGACGCCATCACGCTACAGCCCGCTGCTGGCGCGCACGGTGAGTTCACTGGCATCCTGATGATCCGCGCGTATCACGAGAGCAAGGGCAACGCCCGCAAGAAGGTGCTGATCCCCGACTCTGCTCACGGCACCAACCCCGCGACCGCAGCGGTCGTCGGTTATCAGATTCAGAACCTGAAATCGAATGCCGATGGCGGCGTCGATCTAGAAGAACTCCGCCGCGTGGTCGATGAAGACACCGCCGCGCTGATGCTCACTAACCCGTCCACCATCGGCGTCTTCGAATCGCAGATCAAGGAAATCGCAGACATCCTGCACGCCAAGGGCGCACTGCTGTACATGGACGGCGCAAACATGAACGCGCTCGTCGGCAAGACACGCCCCGGCGACTTCGACGTGGACGTAATGCACCTGAACCTGCACAAGACCTTCTCCACTCCGCACGGCGGCGGTGGCCCAGGCAGCGGCCCTGTTGCATGCAAGGCAATCCTCGAGCCGTTCCTCCCCGCACCCATCGTCGTTGAAAAGGCAGATGGCACACTCTCATTCGAGTACAACCGTCCGCACACCGTAGGCCGTGTTCGCATGTTCTACGGCAACTTCGGCATGTTCGTTCGCGCACTCGCCTACACACTGGCCAATGGCCCCGATGGTCTGCGCCTCACCACGGAAGACGCCGTGCTCAACGCGAACTACATCCGCGCGAAACTCGAGGGCATCTTCGATCTGCCGTACAAGACCAAGTCGATGCACGAGGTCGTCTTCAGCGACAAGCTGCAGGCAAAGAACGGCGTTAAGACCGGCGACATGGGCAAGCGTCTCATCGACTACGGCTTCCACGCCTATACCGTCAGCTTCCCGCTCATCGTTAGCGGCGCCATGATGATCGAACCCACCGAAAGCGAATCGCGCGAGGAACTCGACCTGCTCATCGACGCGCTGCAGCAGATCGCGCGCGAAGCCGCCGAGAACCCCGAGCTGGTGAAGACCGCACCGCACACCACGCGCATCCGCCGCCTCGACGAAACCGCCGCAGCCCGCAAGCCCATCCTGCGCTGGCAAGGCCCACCCGAAGACGTGGAGGCTGACACAGCCGCCAAGGAGTGGTAAGCCAAGGCAATGGATGAGGCAGCGCTCAACGCATTATCAAAACGTGTTCTGGACGCTGCCTTTGCGGTGCATACACAACTTGGCCCAGGATTGCTCGAAAGCGCATATACCGCTTGCCTTGTGTTCGAACTCAGGCAAGCTGAACTACTGGTACAAACAGAGATTCCGGTTCCCATTGTCTATCGAGGACAGAAGCTCGCCGAAGTTGGCTACCGGATGGATATTCTCGTTGAACACGAAGTAGTCATCGAAGTGAAGTCTGTTGAGGCAATTGCACCGCTCCACGAGGCACAGTTGGTTTCCTATCTCAAGTTATCCAACAAACGCCTTGGTCTGCTTATCAACTTCAATGTCCCTTTCCTCAAAGATGGAATTCGTCGACGAGTGAATCGACTGTAAGAGCAGTACGCAAAGAGCGCGGAGTGCGCGCAAAGAACGCCAGGTAGAGTCTTTGCGACCTTCGCGTGTACTTTGTGACCTTTGCGTACTGCTTTTTCGAAAGGAGCCACCCTTGTCCGCCTTCTGGGATCACAAAGAAGAACTGGAGAAATACGAGTTCATGATGGGCGTCGAACGTGGACGCCTGGCTGTCGCGATGGACGTGCTGACAGACGCGCTGGCTCTCGTGGGCCAGCACGGCGTCTACTGCACCTCCAACCGCAACCCGACGGTACCCGCGCTCGACATTCAAGCCGTCATGCGCGGCATCAACGACGCCAAGGAGCTCATCGGCTCCTCCATGGAAGAGATCCGCAAGAAGAGAGAAGCCTCGCAAGCTGCGGGATAGTACACTAACACTTGAGCACCCGTAGCTCAGCTGGATAGAGCGGCAGCCTCCGAAGCTGTAGGTCAGAAGTTCGAATCTTCTCGGGTGCACCATATTGGAAACATAGAGAACCCTGGCGATTGCCAGGGTTCTCTATTGCATATCGAATCGACAAGTAGAAAAGCCCCGGACGAATCCGGGGCTTTCCTGTTTCCAATACTGCGTTTGAATTAGAAGGTGAACTTCGCGATGAACTGCATCTGGCGGGCACCATACAGCAGGTTGCCCGTGCTGGCAGGCGCGCCAAACGCATTTGCAGCGCTCGATGCTACGTAAGGAGTGATGCAACCCGTGTTGCCGCCAGCCGTGTTGCAAGAGGTGGAGGTCGCGGTCGCCTGGGTGTAGGTCGAATACGTCGAGTTCACGCTGGTAACAATCCGGTGGTTAAGCAGGTTGAACGCTTCGGCAGTGAGCTGAAGCTTCGCGCGCTTGTAGATCGGAATGTCACGGGTTACGCGGAAGTCGAAGTTGTTGAATCCGGGTCCGTAGATCGAGTTACGACCAATCTGCGGAGGACGACCCGTCGTTGCAAAGCCAGAGCCGGAGCTGATGGCGCCACCGTAGATGTTGCCACCGGAACCGCCCGCCACTGTTCCGCTCATACCGAGGAATACCGGCTGACCACCAGATGCCGTATCCGTACCGGAGAACTGGAAGTCGTCCAGGATGTGCTTCACCCAAGGGTTGCTCATCAGGATGCGCGGCTGGTAGTTGAAGCTGAGCGTCATACGGCTGCGGATATCGATATCCGAGTTGCCGTTTTCAAGACGAATGTTGTTCGGATCAAGCGGGGTGTCACCACCATAGAACGTACCGTTTGTACCCTGAACCTGACCGGTATCCGTTGCATGTGACCAGGTGTAGTTCATCAGAACTTCCAGGCCGTTCTGGAACGGACGACGAAGGGTCACACCCAGGCCGTTGTACCAGGTATTCGCGACACTGAAGCCCGTGTTGTACGAGGTTAGCGCCGGAACAATGCGGTCAGAAACCAGGTAGTACGGAACATTCAGCGTTTGGGAAGTGTTGCCGCTGGCATCCTTCACCTGGAACGAACGGTTTCCGTGCGGTGTCTGGCCAACCAGGTTGGCGTCGATGAACACCGGCAGACGCATGCCGCGCGTGCCCACATAGCCAACCGACAGGCTCATGTGGCCAGGAAGTTCCTGTTCAACTGCCAGGCTGGCCTCATGCGCGTACGGAGGAACGAAGTTCGGATCCAGACCGTGGAAGCTCTGCGCACCAGCGTTCTGCGAACCACCCACAATAGGAGCTGGAGCTCCTGACGGGCGTAGCTGTCCGGAGATGTCCGGTCCGGGAGGTGTAAACGGCAGGTTCGGGAACTGGATACCAACTGCATTTTGAGCAGCAGTCGTAGCGCAGACGCCGTTGCAGCCGGAGTAGTTGTAGTTCACCTGGATCACGCCATTTTCCACGCGCATCGCGTAGTAGGTGGATCCCTGGTTTAGGCCGGAAAACAGACCATAGCCACCACGCACCACGGTACCCGGATGGGGATTCCATGCAAAGCCCACGCGCGGAGACCAGCGGTTCGTGTTCTTGATGGTGGACGAGTAATAGGTGGAGAGAGCGCCGTAGTTGGTGTTGTTCTTGATCGGCGCCGGGGTGATCTGGATGTCGTAGCGAATGCCAGCATTCAGCGTAAAGCTCGGCGTGATCTTCCAGGAGTCTTCAGCGAAGCCGTCAAACATCTTGAAGTAGAAGTCATCCTTGCCGGCGTTCGCGGCATTGTTCAGGATGTCTGTCGTCTGCACCAGGCTGTAGAAACGGTATCCCTGGTTCGGAGCCGTGTTTCCTGCAACACCGTGGAATACGTCCGCAGTGTAGTTGGAGAAGTTAGCACCGTTGGTGGAACCAGAGTAGGCGTATACGCCGCCGCCCTGGTACAGGTTAATCATCACTTCGTGTACCAGGTTGAAGTCGCCACCGAACTTGAAGGTATGGCGGCCACGAGTGGTAGAAAACACGTCCGTGATCTGCATACGCTTTTCATCCGGCTCAGCGGTACGCGGCAGTGCATTCGGCATGCCATAGGTGAACGTACCAATGGAGACCGAAGGTGCAGGTGCGTTTGCGCCAGCAGTCTCAAGGTCGCGGCCAAGCTGGAAGTGAACCTGGTTCACGCTGCGATCAGAGACCTGCGTGGTCAGGCCCGCAACCAGGAAGCGCTCGTGATAGCTGGTGGGCGCATTGGTCGAAGGCGACGACCCGCTGAAAGTGTTCGCAGTCGAGTAGCCGTACGTGGAATCGAAGTTCGCCCAGTTGAAGTTCACGAACATGTCATTCCGCTTCGAGATATGCCAATCGATACGGGGGAAGAACAGGTTCTGCTTCTGGAAGCGACCAGGTGCGCCAAAGGCATTGGCTTGCACGAATGCAATCGCGGACTGGCACTGTGCAGCAGTCAGGTAATACTGCGTAGCATGCTGGCCGTCGGGGCCGAGAACGCCGTTGTTCGCGCACTGCGTCGGCGAAATCACGTTGTTCGACGCGATCGTGCCGGAGTCCGTAGTGGAGATCGTGTTCGTGTTGTAGTACAGCACGCGGCCCACGCGACGGAAGCCGTCAAACGTGAAGAAGTAGAACAAGCGATCCTTGATGATCGGGCCGCCCACCGATCCACCAAACTGGTGCTGCTGGTGCACAGGCTGCGTCAACAAAAACGACTTCGACTGTGCAGGAGCTGTATTAAAGGCTGACCACTTGGTCTGCGGATCCAGCGCGTTCATCGAGGGATAGCGCAAGTAATAGAACAGGTCGCCATGAATTTCGTTGGTGCCGTTCTTGGTGATTGCATTCACCTGGCCGCCTGCAGCCTGACCAAACTCAACCGAGTAGTTCGACGTGTTCGCCTGGAATTCCTTGATGGAGTCAACCGAGTAAACGTACGGAGCGCCCGAAGCACGGCCACGCGCTTCGCTGAACAACATCTGGTTGTTGTTTCCGCCGTCAACGTAGTTCTGGTTGTACAGGCCGCTGATGCCGTGGAAGCTGACCAGGCCGCTGCCGCCATCGGGCGTCACATTCGGCGTCAACAGGACGAAGGAGCTCCAGTTACGGCTGTTTACCGGCAGGTTGCCGATCAGGTTCTGGTCCACCACCTGCGACACTTCTGTCTTTTCCGTGTCCAGGATCGGCATTTCGCTCGTCACCTGAACTTCAGTGGAAGTACCGGCAGCAGCAAGCGCCGCATCCACCGTCAGCGTCTGACCGACGTTAACTACCAGATCCCGACGATCAACCTTGCCAAAGCCCGCGCCGGTCGCAATGACTTCATACTTACCGGGCTGCAGGAACTGCACCAGGTAGTCGCCCTTGCTGTTGGTCGTAATGTCACGCCGAACACCGGTGTCGGTGTTGATGACGGTAACGGTCGCATTCGGCACAATGGCGCCGGTGGAATCCGTCACAGTACCGGAGATGTTGCCCACACCGGCGGTCTGCGCAAATGCGGTTGCGGCGCTGAGACTACAGGCGAGTACCGCCGTAGCCCAGAGCTTCATTGTTCCCATGTTGTTCTTCAAGGCGACTCCTGCAAACTTTTCTTGCAAAATCTCCGCGGCACTTCAGGCGGCTGCGGGTTCAAAAACTTCGCCGTACATCGGCGATATCCTGCGCTTCGATCGAGTATTTGTTCCCGTTCAATGAAGTCGAAAACGCAAATTAAGGTGATATTTCTACGGTCGGGCAGGTTTGCACCCTATGTCAAGCAGGAAAAATGAAAAGAAAGTGAACGGACGCAGGTTGTCGCAGGAAAACCCGTACTTCTATGGCAGAATGTACGAATTTCCTAAAAATCATAGGTTTACAGGCGTTTTAGCCGAGTCGATTAGTGCAGCTTGTCGGGGATGACAGCGTGCTGCAAAAGCAGTTCAAACGGGACAATGTTCAGCGTGTTTTCATGCGTCGCTTCCAGCACCACAGGGCACGCGGCACCCGCCTCAAACACCTGCAGCCAGCGCGCCGCGCATACACACCAGCGATCACCCGGTTTCAGCCCTGGAAAGCCATACTGCGGCATCGGCGTGATCAGGTCGTTGCCCAGGTGCTTTGACACAGCCAGGAACTCCTCTGTGAGCACGCAGCACACCGTATGCACGCCAATGTCGTCTGGTCCGGTATCGCAGCATCCATCACGGTAGAAGCCGGTCATGGGATCGCAGCCACATGTCTGCATTGGCTGACCCAATACGTTCTTCGATTCCGCTTTGACGGGTTCCACAAAAGACATGCGACACTCCTCGTTCCAGTATAGGAGCGAGACAGAGCCATCGCACACCCGGTACAACTGTGTGCATGTTTCTGCGACGCTTCCTCCTCGCCGTACTCGCTCTTACCGCCGTCTCCCTTTCAGCACAGCAGCCCCCCGTTCCGCACAAAGAGGCGATGCGTCGCGTAGAAGCAGGCATCACCGCATTGCAACGCTGGTACGTACAGCGCACTGGGCTTTACCAGACCACCGGATGGTGGAACTCCGCCAACGCCATCACCATGCTGGTGGACGCGATGCACGCAGGCCTGTCTCGCTCGAACGAAGCGACCGTAAGCAACACCTTCACGCAGGCGCAGATCGTTGTGCCCAAGTCCGAACAAACCGGCGAACTCGTAAAGATGAGCGGCAATACCAGCTTTCTGAACGAGTTCTATGACGACGAAGGTTGGTGGGCGCTTGCGTGGATTGATGCCTATGACCTCACTTCAAAACCGCAATACCTTGCTATGGCACAGTCCATCTTTCGCGACATGCAGGGCGGATGGGATGACACCTGTGGGGGCGGCATCTGGTGGAGCAAGAAGCGGCATTACAAGAACGCCATTGCCAACGAACTCTTCTTTGACGTCAGCGCATCACTTGCACGTCGCGGCACACACGCTGACCGCGCAGAAGCACTCGAATGGGCAAAGAAGGAATGGACGTGGTTCCAATCCACTGGCATGATCAACGACGATCATCTGGTGAACGACGGCCTTGACATCAACAAGTCCACAGGCGTCTGCCGCAACAACAAGCGCAACGTGTGGACGTATAACCAGGGCGTCGTATTGGGTGCGCTGACCGAATACTCACGCGCAACACACGACGCATCGGCGCTGACAGAAGCACGTACGCTTGCCGATGCCGGACTCGCACATCTCACAGACGACAACGGCGTCCTGCATGACACCTGCGAACCTAAGTGCGGATCCGACGCGAATCAGTTCAAGGGTATCTTCGTGCGCAACCTGCGCATTCTCAATCACGAGCTACACGAACCCCGCTATCGCACCTTCTTCGCGGCCAACGCAAACAGCATCTGGCAAAACGCACGCACCGACAAAGATGAACTCGGTGTGCGATGGAGCGGCCCTCCCGCTGAACTCAATGCAGGCACACAGGTCTCAGCGCTGGATGCACTCGTAGCAGCCACAAGCGATCGCTAAGACATCTGCCAGAACAAAAAGAAAGCGGCCACTGAAAAGTGGCCGCTTCATTCTTACTGCGATAGAACTACTTCGCGTTCATTGCAAGCTGCTGCTGATATTCCTCGTATGGCCCCTTGTGATCAGCGATCTGACCATGCTCAAAGTGCCAGATACGCGTGCCCACTTCCTCAATCAGATCCTGATCGTGCGTGACCAGCAGCACAGTACCTTCATACTTTTGCAGTGCCTGATTCAGCGCATTGATGCTTTCCAGATCAAGGTGGTTCGTCGGTTCGTCCAGGATCAGAATGTTCGGCTTCTGCATCATCAGCTTGCAGAACAGCAGACGCGCAGCCTCTCCACCAGAGAGAGCCTCAGTCTTCTTCAAACCTTCTTCACCGCGGAACAACATCTGTCCAAGAATGCCGCGAATCTCTTCCGTCGACTTCTTCGGATCAAAGCTGTGCAGCCACTCTGAAACCGTGGTGCCATGCTGAATGGCAGCCTTGTGGTCCTGCGCAAAGTAACCAATCTGCGCTTCGTGTCCCCACTTCACTTCACCAGTAGAACGCGGAAAGTCGTTGTCCTGCAGATCCGGCATGCCCGACAGCAACGACTTCAACAGCGTCGTCTTACCCGTAGCATTACGGCCCATCAGAATGACCTTCTCACCACGCATCAACTGCGAAGAGAACGGCTTGAACACAGGCCCATGCGTGCCATCAGGAGCAGGCGTGTCATAGGTGTGCGTCACGCCTTCCACTTCCAGCACATGCTTGCCGCTGGGGCGCAGCATGTCAAAGCGAATAAACGGGCGCTGAATGTTCGAGCGCGCAAGTTCCGTCGTGGCCAGACGTTCCACTTCCTTCTTACGGCTGTTTACCTGCGACGAACGCGTACCAGCGCTGAATCGTGCAATGAAGTCATTCAACTGCGCAATCTTCTTCTCGCGCTCTTCATTCTGCGACTCGATGCGGTTACGGACGCTGACCTTCTGCATCACCATCTCGTCATAGCCACCGGTGTAGGTGATGATCGTTTGGTAATCGATGTCCGCCGTGTGCGTGCAGACCGCGTTCAAGAAGTGGCGATCGTGCGAGATGGTGATGAGCGTTCCGCGATATGCCAGCAGGAAGTCCTGCAGCCAGTGGATCGACTCAAGATCGAGATAGTTCGTCGGTTCGTCCAGCAGCAAAGCATCCGGCTCACCGAACAGTGCCTGCGCCAGCAGCACGCGGACCTTCTGGCCGCCCTGCAGCTCGCTCATCTTGCGCTCGTGCACTTCGTTGGGGATATCCAGGCCCTGCAGCAGAATGGCCGCATCGGCTTCGGCTTCATAGCCGTTCTCATCGCCAACAACGCCTTCCAACTCACCCAGACGAATACCGTCATCGTCGGTCAGCTCGGCCTTGTTATACAGCGTCTCGCGCTCTTCCAGCGCGGCCCACAGCGGCGCATTGCCCATGATGACGGTATCGATCACGCGATACGCATCAAACGCATACTGGTCCTGGCGCAACACGCCAAGCTTGCGAGGACGAACAACGGTGCCCTTCTGCGCTTCCAGTTCGCCGGTAAGGACCTTCATGAAGGTCGACTTGCCCGCACCATTGGGACCGGTCAGGCCGTAACGACGGCCCGCAATAAATTGTGTCGACACGTCCTCAAACAGAATCTTGGAGCCGTACCGCATCGTGACATTCGAGACAGAGATCATCACTCCAATTCTCTCATGTGGCGAATACTAGGAGAAAACCACAAACATCACGCGAAAATGAATTCTGATCTGGAAGCCATGAACCTACTCTTCATCTGCAGCCGGAACCGTCGCCGAAGTCTTACGGGAGAAGTCCTCTTCGGAGAACGACCAGGTGTCAACGCACTTTCAGCAGGCACAGCCCCTGACGCGGAAACAGTTGTATCTGCTGACCTTGTGCAGTGGGCCGATGTGGTTTTCGCGATGGAAGCGACACATAAACGCAAGCTGATGAAGCGTTTTCCGCGGGAATTGAAGGATAAGCAACTGATTGTGCTTGGAATCCCTGATCGTTATTCCTACATGGATGAAGCTTTGGTGAACCTGTTGCAGATCAAGGTAGAGGCACATCTCAACAAATCCTAGAAATGCTCTACGGGGAAACATAACTTGAATCTCCCCGCAGACACTCGATTTACCAGGCGCTCTTCACCACACCGCCATCCACACGCACTGGCGCACCATTCGTGCCGCTGGCCTGCTCGCTGCAAAGATAGACAGCCATCGCGGCCACTTCTTCCACCTTGGCAAGTCGCTTGTTCAAGCTGGAAGGACGATCCGTAGCAATGAATTGCTTTTCCACCTGCTCTACAGTGATGCCCTTTTCCTTCGCAATCTTCTCCATCATTGCAGTCACGCCTTCACTCTCCGTGGGACCGGGCAACAGGCTATTCACCGTCACGCCACTCGCCGGAATCGTCTCTGCAATGCCGCGCGCCAGTGCAATCTGCGCTGCCTTCGTCACGCCGTAGTGCACCATCTCCGGTGGAATCTGCACACCGCTTTCGCTCGAGACAAACAGCACGCGTCCCCACTTACGTTCCACCATACCCGGCAGATACTGTCGCGTAATGCGCACACCACTCAACACGTTTGTGTCCAGAAAGCGCATCCACTCCGCGTCATCAATCTCAAGAAATGGCTTCGTTTCAAAGATGCCAAGGTTATTCACCAGCACATCCACCTGCGGCAACGCTTTGAAGAGTGCAGGCGTGCCTTCAGCCGCACTCAGGTCCGCTGCAATCCCATGAACATCCCCGGCAAGCTGCTTCAGCGCAGCGTCGACACGTTCCTGCGTGCGCCCATTAATCCAGACAGTCGCACCTTCCGCCGCAAGTCCCTTCGCAATCGCCAGTCCAATACCCGCAGTTGATCCGGTTACCAGCGCGCGTTTTCCCTTGAGTCCCAAATCCATCGGTAGCACCTTCCTATCCGCTTAGATTCGTGCCGCCCCCGTGGCGATGCGCGCCAGAAGTGCCTGCACCTTCCCGCTATCCACCGTCTGCGCCGCAACCGCAACGCCGTCCCGAAGATCCTTCGCCACTCCGGCCACCACCAGCACCGAAGCCGCATTCAGCAACACAATATCCCGCCGCGGCCCCGTCTCTCCTGCAAAGATGCCGCGCAGAATTTCCGCGTTCTCTTGCGCATCGCCACCAGCCAAGGGATCGTCAGACATCTGCAATCCTGCGTCCTCCGGTGTCACGGTATAGCGACGCACATTGCTTCCCCTCACCTCTGCCACCAGGCTCGGCCCTGAGAGCGATAACTCATCCAGCCCACCTGCTCCATGCACTACCAGCGCATGATGCATGTGGCCGCTGTGAGCCAGCGCATGAGCCACATGATCCACCGCCTCTGCCGAGTACACACCCAGCACCTGACGCTTCGCTCCCGCCGGATTTGTCATCGGTCCAAGCAGGTTGAATACCGTTCGGAACGGTAACGCCTTACGCACCGGAGCGACGATTTTCATGGCCGGATGCATCCTCGGCGCCAGCAGAAAAGCGAACCCATGTGCCCGCAACGCAGCCGTTGCCGATTCCGCCGTATGCTCCGTTTCAATGCCCAGCGCATGCAACACGTCGGCCGATCCGGAACGCGACGTCACCGCCTTATTGCCATGCTTTGCAACGGTCACGCCCGCCGCCGAAGCAACCAGAGCTACCGCCGTGGAGATGTTGAATGTCCCCGATCCATCGCCGCCCGTACCGCACGTATCTACAGTGTTTTCGCGCTCTTCGTCACTCAACGGCAATGTTGTTGCAGCACGCCGCATCGCAGCGTGGAAGCCCGCCAACTCCTCCGCCGACTCGCCACGACGATGCAGCGTCGTCAACAAAATAGCCATCTCGCTTTCGTCAAACGCGCCGTTCAAAAGATCCGTCAACAACTGTTCTGCGCTGTCAAAGCGCAGCGTCTCGCCGTGGTGGACAACAGACTGAAAGAGTTCGGTGGAAGCCATGCAACTCCATGGTCGCAGATATGCCGCACAATTCGATAACCGAACACGCGTGCGATATCCATTTACGTGTTTCATCGCGCTCCGCTACCATGAGCCGTGTTGTAACCCAAGAGCGCTTTGTTCCAACAAAACGCCGCTCCGGAGCTGTTCTGAACGATGAAGATTCACGAGTACCAGGCGAAAGAGATCCTGCGGAAATACGGCGTCCCCGTCCCCGAAGGCGAAATGGTCACCACGCTGGAAGACGCCGACCGCGCTGCGAAGAGCCTCTTCTCCGCCGGCAACCCCGTCGTTGTGGTTAAGGCGCAGATTCACGCAGGCGGCCGCGGCAAGGGCGGCGGTGTGAAGGTCACCAAGAACATCGACGCGGCCAACGAAGCCTCCAAGGCCATTCTCGGCATGCAGTTGGTCACGCATCAGACCGGCCCGCAGGGCCAGAAGGTGCAGCGCCTGCTCATCGAACAGGGTTCCGCCATCGACCGCGAACTCTATCTCGGCGTCACGCTGGACCGCGGCAACGGCAAGCTCACCTTCATGGCATCGCGCGAAGGCGGCATGGAGATCGAAGAAGTCGCGCACAGTAACCCGGACGCCATCTACAAGGAAGCCATCGAGCCCGCGCTCGGCCTCCAGCCATGGCAGGCACGCAATCTCGCATTCAAGCTCGGCCTCGAAGGCCCGCAGATCAACCAGGCTGTCAGCTTCATGATGGGCCTCTACAAGGCGTACGTCGAAACCGACTGCTCCCTGCTTGAGATCAACCCGTTCGTCACCACCAAGGACGGCAAGCTGCTCGCGCTCGACTGCAAGATCAACTTCGACGACAATGCGATGTTCCGCCACAAGGATCTGAAGGAACTCCGCGACATCAGCGAAGAAGACCCGCTCGAAGTGGAAGCCAGCAAGGACTCGCTGAACTACATCCGCCTCGACGGCTCCATCGCCTGCATGGTGAACGGTGCCGGTCTCGCCATGGCGACCATGGACATCATTCAGTACAGCGGCGGTTCGCCTGCCAACTTCCTCGACGTAGGCGGTGGCGCAAACCAGCAGCAGATTGAAGCAGCATTCGCCATCCTGCTCGCCGACCCGAACGTGAAGGCAATCTTCATCAACATCTTCGGCGGCATCCTCCGCGTTGATGTGCTGGCAACCGCAGTCGTCGCAGCAGCTCGCAATCTGAATGTCACCTTGCCTCTCATCCTTCGCTTGGAAGGAACAAATGTTGAGGAAGGCCGCAAAATTCTTGCCGAGAGCGGCTTGAAGTACGCCGTCGGAGCAACAATGGCCGAAGCAGCACAACTCGCAGTGGAAGCTGCAAAGGGATAAGGTGGCTGGCAAAATCAAGCAGATTCAGGTCGCGATTGCTGCGTGTTTCGAAGAAAACACGCAGCCTCTCACTCGCGCCCAGATCGTCGCTTGGATTGGCGGTCACTATCCAGACAGTGGCTTTAACCCAAGCACCATAACTGCGCAGATATATCGTTCTTGCATCAACGTGCCATCAGCGCAGGAATATAGTGCTCCGAAGATTCTGTTCTTCGACAAGCAAAATCGGACGTACAGGTTGGCTTCGGGAACAGACACAGTCGTAACAGTTGTCGACGAGGAAAGTCCGGTAGAGAGCAGTGAGGAAGAAGCGTATTCGCCTTCGTCACGCTTTGCTCTTGAATCACACCTGAGGGATTATCTTGTTGCAAACCTTCAGGTAATCGAACCAGGTCTCGTTCTCTGGAACTCTAACCCGCCAACTGTGGAGTATCAGATTGGCAAGAGACGCATAGACATACTCGCGAAAGATAAGGCGGGAACGCCTGTTGTTATCGAGTTGAAGCGTGGGTTGGGCTACGACAAAGTGGTTGGGCAAGCACTTCTATATCAGGGGATGATTGCGCGAGAGATGAACATCCAGCGCGTCCGAATCATCCTCATCGCCAGCGAAGTTTCTGATGAGTTGAAGATTGCTTCATCCAGACTTTCAGATATCGATTTACTCGAATATTCAATCTCAATGCAGACCACGAGGGTAAACACAACCCTCCTTGAGGAGTAGCGACATGGCAGTATTGGTCAACAACGAAACACGACTCATCGTTCAAGGCATCACTGGCCGCGAAGGTACTTACCACGCGAAAGGTTGCCAGGACTATGGAACGAAGGTAGTCGGCGGTGTTACTCCAGGCAAAGGTGGCACCACGCACGAAGGCTGGCCTGTGTTTAACACCGTAGAGGAAGCTGTCGCCGCCACCGGCGCAAACGCCACCATGATCTTCGTTCCGCCACCGTTCGCAGCGGACGGCATCATGGAAGCCGTCGCAGCAGAAATCCCGCTGGTCGTCTGCATCACCGAAGGCATTCCGGTGCTGGACATGGTGAAGGCGTGGACTGTCGTGAAGGACTCCAAGTCCATTCTCATCGGCCCCAACTGCCCCGGCGTTATCTCGCCCGGCATGGCCAAGATCGGCATCATGCCCGGCCGCATCCACAAGCAGGGCAAGGTGGGCATCGTCTCGCGCTCCGGCACGCTAACCTACGAGGCTGTACACCAGCTCACGCAGCGCGGCATCGGCCAGTCCACGGCCATCGGCATCGGTGGTGACCCCATCATCGGTACCAAGCATATTGACGCCATCAAAATGCTGAACGACGACCCCGATACTGAGGCCATCGTAATGATCGGCGAAATCGGTGGCACCAACGAAGAGCTGGCAGCCGAGTACATCAAGGCGCACGTGAAGAAGCCGGTTGTTGGCTTCATTGCAGGCCAGACGGCGCCTCCGGGACGCCGCATGGGCCACGCCGGCGCCATCATCTCTGGCGGCGAAGGTACGGCAGAAAGCAAGATGGCCGCCATGGCCGCTGCCGGCATCCACGTTGTGAAATCGCCTGCCGACATCGGCGAAACCATGGCCCGCGTACTCGGAAAGTAAACCTACCTAACCATCAGTTGCCTCGCAGGGGACGCCACACGGCGCCCCCTGTTGTCTTTCCTGACTCTGCTTTCACCGCCTCAAACAACCGTGTTACCCGGAAAAACCCTTTAAATCCGCAAAGGCACAGCTTCGCTATGTTTTGCATCCATCTAGAAGCAGGGGCGCTTGATTAAGCTCCGCTGCCTTGGAGAAGCAGCATGGAGAGGCCGGAACGACCAAAGGACGTGCAGGAAACTCCGCAAAACACCGCGGATGACCTCTTGCAACACGTAACCGTCGCCATCTTTGCTATGGATGCGCAAGGCATCTGCACCCATGCCAATGCTGCGGCAGCCAGAATGTTCGGCTATGAGGTTTCCGATCTCCTCGGAGCAGATATACACGCCCTTCTGCACACCCGGCACGCAGACGGGAGCAATTACGACCGCACCACCTGCCCCTTCCTGCACTCTGCCATCACAGGCGAAGAGATTCGTAGCGTAGATGAAGTGCTGTGGTCCCGCTCCGGCGACCCCATCCATGTATTCGGGTCGTCCGTTCCTTTGCCCAACGGCAAAGGAGCCGTGGTCACCATTCAGGACGGCACCTCCCTTCACCATCTGCAGGAACACCTGGAACACACCCAGCACGAGCAGGCCGAAATACTGCGTCAGCGCGATGCCGCGGCCCGCATCGAGCGCGAACTCGCCCACGAAAAGGAAATGCACCAGCGCGAAGTTGCCGTAGCGACCGAACGCGCCGCCACACAGCAGCTGCGTGCTCAGCAACGCGCCGCAGAAGACCGCCTTCTGCAATCGGAGAAGCTGGCGGCAGTCGGTCGCCTCGCGGCCTCTATTTCGCACGAGATCAACAATCCGCTTGAAGCCGTCACAAACCTGCTCTACCTCGTACGAAACGATCCTTCCATCTCCGCTGAATCAGGCGAATATCTGAAGCTGGCCGAATCAGAATTGGCACGCGTCTCGCAGATCGTCTCACAGACGCTGCGTTTCCAGCGCGCCGGAACCACGCCGACAGAAGTCGTTCCGGAATCGCTTATCGACTCGGTGCTCTCACTGCATCAAGGGCGGCTGCATCATCGCCGCATCCAGATTCGTCGCAGGCATCGCCCTTCGTCTGCGTTCCGTTGCGCAGAGGGCGATGTGCGCCAGATTCTGAACAATCTCGTGGGCAACGCCATCGACGCCATGAGCAAGGACGGCGGCACGCTGACGCTCCGAACCACGCCCGCCCGCGACCGCCGCACCGATCAATCTGGAGTCCGCATCCTGATATCCGACACCGGCCACGGTATGCCAAGCCATACCTCTGCACGCATCTTCGAGCCCTTCTACACCACCAAGGGAGCCAACGGCTCCGGCCTGGGTCTATGGATTTCCAACACGCTGGCGAACCGCATGGGCGGCCGCATCTGTGTGCGATCCAGAACGGGCGGCGGAAGACACGGGGGCACAACATTTTCCGTCTTCATCCCGAATGCCTTGGAAGAGCAGCACTCTTTCACGCAGGAGCAACACGCGGAAGCCGCCTGAATCTGCGAAAAACGGTACAATCGTAGGGTTGAGATCAAAACTCACCTAGGGAGTACCATGTCGCAGCGCACGTTTTCCATCGTCAAGCCGGACGCCGTCCGCAAGGGCCACACCGGCGCCATCCTCGCCAAGATTGAAGAGGCAGGCTTCAAGATCGTCTCCATCAAGAAGATGTCGCTGACCGACGAGCAGGCGCAGGGCTTCTACCACGTTCACAGCGAGCGCCCCTTCTTCAAGGATCTGACCAAGTTCATGTCCTCCGGCCCCATCTTCCCCATGGTTCTGGAGAAGGACAACGCAATTGCTGATCTGCGCAAGTTGATGGGCGCCACCAACCCGGCCAACGCTGAGGAAGGCACCATCCGCAAGCAGTTCGCTGCTTCCATTGAAGAGAACGCGATCCACGGCTCTGACGCTGAGGACACCGCAGCATTCGAGATCGGCTACTTCTTCGCCGGTTACGAACTGAAGTAGTTTTCGCTTTCGCAGTACACAAATACGAAGGCGCTTCCATTGGGAGCGGCCTCGTATTTGTGTTTGCAACGGGCTTACTGTGCCTGTTGTTTATCCCTTCGCACTGCATCGCGTGACATCTGCTCTGCCTGCTTCTGTTTCTCCAGCGCTTCCCTCTGCTTTTCGTGCGCTTCCCGCATCTTTTCGCGGGCCTGTTCCATCTGCCGACGGGCCTGTTCCTTCTGCTCACGGGTCAGGTCCTTTGCATTCTCCAGCGACTTCTGGCTTGCCGCAAGCGCATCTTCTGCCTGCTTCAAAGCGTTCGCTGTGATCGCGTTCACGTCCGGCATCGGGATGGTGAGGGTATCCGGCGGTTCAGGTGGCATTGGAGGAACCGGCACGCCCGACAGCTTCTGCGGCGCAGGAGGAGGTGTCAACCCGCCTTCAATGTTGCGGCTCACCGAAATGTCGCCGTGAGAGGTATTAATCCGCACCTGCGGTCCACCACCGTTCACATTGCCGGTCAGGATGCCTTTGCCCGGCGAATTCGTGGAACCGAACTCGCTGTGCACATCGCCGTCGCTGGTCTCTGCCTGCAGGTTGAACTTGCCCTTATCCGGCAGAGTCAACGTAACGGAGCCATTCTGGTTGTCGATGGTCAGCGCGCCAACCGGCAGCGCCGCATCCACCTTCACATCGCCGTGATTGTTCACCACCTTCAGTTCGCCCGAGACCTTGTTCAGCGTCACGTTGCGGCTGCGTGTCTGCACCAATGCAGGGCCAACCACCTGGTCCGCCTCAATGTCATCGCGATCAATGGAGAAGCTGCCATACAGCTTCGAGAAGCTCAGATCGGTCCGGCTGCTGTTATAGGCAACACGTCCGCTCACACGCTGTACATTCGATCCGCCAAAGAAGTCACCATGAATCGTGGCGCTACCCGTAATGTCGGTCAGCGTCACTTCATTGCCTGTGCCATCAACAGTGGTGTCACCTGCAACGCTGCGCACGCTGATGTCGTGATGCCGATTGTTTCCGTGCACCTGCACCGGCCCGGTAATGGCAGCCACTTCCACGTCGCCGTTATCGGATGTCACCACCAGCGGTGCTCTCATGTTCGTCACATGAACGTCGCCGCGGGTGCTGTTCAACAGCAGATGCGTTGCAGGAGGCACCAGCAGAGTCACATCAGCCGTACCGCCCTGCACCGTTGGAACACGCAGTGTCAGGTTGTCATCCGCGCCTTCAAACACTGGCGAAAGATCACGCATGCGGTCCGACGCCGCATTATCCGAGTTGGTGTAAACCGACTTGTGTACCGACAGATGAATCTGCCCGTCATCGCTCGTTCCCGCGACCGAGATATCGCCGCGCGGATTGACGATGGACAGTGAACCATTTGCCTGGATCGTCCGCAGCATCGGCGCTGCATCTTCCTCGTGCTTCTGTCCGAAGAAATGTTCCATCCCTTCGCCCTTGAAGCCAAAGAACTGCATGCCGTTGTTATCGGCGCGCCACTGCAGCGTGTGTGTTGCCAGGCCAATGCAGGCCAGCACCACCAGAACGAAGATCACGCCGCCACCAATGCTGTAACGCATCGGCGGTGCATCGGCAGGAGCCATGGCACGATCAATGCCCCACTCCGCCAACCGCAATACGCCAACCGCAATGAATAGCAGCGGCCACCAGTGCGCGTACCAGTTAAAGAAGCCAACGGCAGAGATCTTGTCCGTGTGAATCAGGAAGAAGATCACACCAATCGTAATCAGCAGAATCGGCCCGATCAGCGAAGTCCGGCGCTGTCCGCGCCAGTACATCTTCATCTGGTCACGCTGCGCGCGGGCCTGCATCTTCCATGCCGCTGCCGCTGCTTTCTGCTGCGCCCGGCCCTGGCGATCGGCCATCCGCTGCTGATCGCGATAGAACCGCTGCTGCGCCTTCTGCCAGCGTGGGTCATAACGCGGATCACGGCTGGGATCGTAGCGCGGATCGTTCACGTTCGTCGGATCATACGGCGCGTTCGGATCGCCGCTGGGCGGATAGGGAGGCTGGTTTGGAGGTGTCGTGCTCATGGCTCTTTACCGTCCTTCCTCATCGTTGCCGATGCTCAAATCGTTCTCTGGCCGCGTGTACTTCGGCACAATCGAAACAGGCTCATCCTTCGCTGCAACAGACGTCTCCGCTGCGGGAGGAACCGGCTGCCCCGGATATCCGGGATAGCCCGGATAATTCGGCATGGTGCGGTTCTGCGTCACACGTTCCACCAGCAGGATTCCGCCCAGCGCAATCAGGAACACCGCCCAAAGTATCTGGCCATGCAACACGTGCAGTCCCTGCAGGAAAACCAGTAGACCGAGAACCAGCACGATGGCGGCTCCGCGATACGCCCGGACATTAGTGAACTCCAGTTCAGGCGAACCTTCGGGATACAGGTACCGCAGTGCCGTGTGGCGGCGATAGATCAGGAACGCACCCAGCCCCATCAGGAACAGGCCGCCGGTCGCTTCGCCTTCCAGGCCGGAGAACGGCCGCAAAGAACCCATCAGGGCAAAGATTCCCAGTCCAATCAGCCAGAACGCACCCGCAGGAATCTGTTTCGCCGGGGGCACAACAGGCATCGGAGGAACAGGGGGTACTGGAGGCATGCCATAGGCCGCAGGAGGCACAGGCGGCATGCCATACGCTGCAGGATCATACGGAGGTGCATAGCCCGCAGGAGGCACCGTCGTGGTGCTCTGTGAATACACGTTCCCCGCAGGGTCTACCTGGTAGCTGCTCGTGTTTCCCGCAGCATCCGTACGCGAGTAATAGCTGGCTCCGGTTGCCGCGTCGTAGCGCGTCTCTTCCATCCCAGGTGCAGCACCGGGCATACGTCCCACCGTCTGCGACCACGTGCGATTCAGGTCAGGATGCGAGTGCGGCTGAAAGCCAAAGCGCTCGCCAATGTTGTTCAGGCCAAACGGGTCAGGCAGCGGGCTTCCATCACGACGCGCCAGCGCCGTCTGGTACGCCTCAAATGCCATGTAGATCACCCAGCCCGCCACGAAAATACCAAAGATATCGGCAACATGGTTGGCCAGTGAAGTGAAGATCGCAAAGATCGCGATGTGTGCCAGCCCCTTGGCAAACTGGCCGTTGTACATCGCGCCTACGCCGGGGATAAAGCCCAGCAGGCCCGCCAGCAGAGGATTGGGAATATGCGTTCCCGGCGGCGGAGGATAAGCAAAAGGTGGTGGTGGAGGCGGAGGAACTGCTCCTGCCGGGTCATAATTCGTGCCTTGCGTACCCGCCACCGGGTCGTAACCCGTGGAAGCACCCGGCGCAGTGTAGCCCTGCTGATTGCTGCTGTTGTCCTGGATGCTCATGCCTGTTCTCCTTTTCCGCGACGATCCAATGCGGAAGTCTCTCTGCTGCTCTGCACTTCCTGGAAGTGCGGGTGGTGCCAATCGACGTGCAGCTCCCGTCTGGGAAAGGGTGAACTGCTGCGAGGCTGCCCGGCTGGAGCAGGACGCTGTTCGGAATCGTCCTTCTTCTCCGGTTGGTTGGTAATACCGCGTTGCGTTCCGTTGTCGGTATCACGCTGCATCTCACGCACACGCGATTCCAGCTCGTACACCACGCGAAGGTTGTCGTAATACCGCACCACCTGGCTGTTCATGTTCCAGAAGCTGCGGCGGAGACTTGAGGGCTTTAGATCGCTGGCACGCAACGCGCCAACATGAACGCCAAACAGATTCATCGTCAGCGCAATCGAGAAGAACGCCATCGCCGCCGTCATCGCAAAGCGTGGCTGCATCACCGTGTGCACCATCCGCGCCCATGCATTTTTCGGCTCCGGTGCACGGAAGGGCAGAATCTTCGCGCCCTGGCTATTTCCAAACAAGGAACCGGAATGCGCCACCTGAGCGGCCATCGCGCTGGCCAAACCTTCGTTGCCACTGGTCCGCATCAGGATGCGAGCCACCAGGTTTGCCGGCGGCACTGGCTGCTCCTCCTTCAGCATGTCCATCCATGCACTGCCCTTGCGAATCTCTTCGTAGAGCTTTTCGCACGATGGGCATTCGGCCAGATGCAGGCGGAAATGCGTATCGTCTTCGGCCAGCAGTACGCCATCGGCTGCGTCCAGCAGCATCGCTTCGCACTGTGTGCAGGTGAGCCGACTCATGCGCTTCTTTCCTCCCTCTGTCGAATTGGTCTTTTCATCGCTCACCTACATCACCTTCCTCTCTGTGCGTCCCAGCATCCGCGCCAGTTCGGCGCGGCCCCGGCTTATTCGGCTCTTTACGGTGCCCTCCGGCACACGCAGAACCGCGGCAATCTCTCGGTAATCCATGTCCTGCAGATCGCGCAGGATCACAGCCTCGCGCAACTCCGGCGAAAGCTGTTTCAGCGCATGCTGGATGCGAACACGCATCTCCTGCCGCGCCACCTGCTCCATCTGGTTCGGCCTTGTGTCGGCCAGACGCTCCGCCATGGTGGGGCCGTCTTCGTCGTGCAGGTTTTCATCCAGCGAATCCGTGGCGCGATCCAGTCGCGTGCGACGGAAGTGATCCACCAGCATGTTGCGCGTCAACGTGGTCAGCCACGTCGTAAACGCGCCCTTCTCCGGATCAAACCCGGGCAGATTCTTGTAGACCTTCAGGAACACATCCTGCGTCAGGTCTTCCGCGTCCGTGGGCGATCCCGTAAAGCGATAGCAGATGCCATATACCCGGCGATGCTGTGCCAGCACCAACTGCTGCCATGCGGACGAATCGCCGCGCAGGCACGCATACACCAGCCGGTGCAACGTCTCCAGTTCCTGCGCCTTCGCCGCGTCCATCACGGGCGCAGATGGCGCAGCCGCATTCCACGGCTCCAGATTCCGACTTTCCTCTGGTGTACGCTGCAAACTCTGTCCCTCTGCCAGTTGCGACAGTGTACCGTGTGCATCGCCCGCTGCCGATGCCTCCAGAGGCACATCCGTTAACACGCCGCGACGATCACGGATCACGGGCAGGTCCTGTCCACGCAGGCTCACAATATTCGCCTCGGCAACCTTCTTCGCCCGGCGCGGCGTCTTCGCTTCCTCGGCCGCAGCCACCGGAGCCTCAACCACAGTCTGTGGCGGCAGAACCTTTGCCGAACGGGGTGCAACTGGCATCTTCCAGCCCGTCATCCCGGGAATCATCGGCGTCATCGCAATGGACAGCGTACCCATGAAATGCAGTACGCAAGAACTTGCGATTCAGTTCCACGCGGAAGCATTCTTTTTCACAGGCAAATGTGCATTTGACACAAAAGTGGGACGACCGCCGAAGCATCCGTCCCACCCTTTACTAAATCGATTGTTTCTTTGAATTTCAGGCCAATTTAGTTCTGTTTTCCAACCCACGTCACACGCCAGACCGTATTCGCCCCATCTTCGACCACAATAATGGCGCTATCCTTCGCCACCGTGATGCCCACGGGACGTCCCCAAACCTTGCCATCCGGCGTCGTAAAACCCGTCAGAAAATCCTCGTACTCGCCCAACGCCTTGCCGTTTTTCACCGGGATGCGTGCCACTTCATATCCCGCACGTTCTTTACGATTCCATGAACCATGTTCCGCTGCAAAAATGTCGCCCTTCACAATGCCCGGCACATTCTTGCCCTCATAGAACGTCATCTGCAGCGAGCCGTTATGAGGCTGCATCAGCACATCTGGCGTAATCACCTTGGCCTGCAACTCCGGATGCTTCCCCGCATGACGCGGATCCTGCGTGCCACCCATGTACCACCACGGCCAGCCGTAAAATCCGCCCTCCTGCACATGCGTGATGTAGTCCGGCACCAGGTGATTGCCAAGCAGATCACGCTCATTCACGCTGCACCACAACTCGCCCGTCTCCGGCTGAACGGCCTCGCCCACGCAGTTGCGGATGCCATAGGCATACACCTTCACAAACGTGCCATCCGGTTTGTACTCCAGCACATCCGCACGATTCTTCTCCGCAGGATGCGTGTCAGGATCATCCACATTCGATCCCGATCCCACAGACACAAACATCCGCTGGCCGTCCTTGGAAAACACCACATCGCGCGTCCAGTGACCACCACCCGCCGGAATGCCGCTGACCACCGTTTCCGCCGCGCCTGTGGCCTTCAGATCGCCATTCTTATAGGGAAAGCGCACCACGGAATCCGTGTTCGCCACATACACATACTGCGGGTTATCTGCGGGCCAGAAGTTGATGCCAAACGGCTTATTCAATCCCGTCGCAAATACCTCGCGCTGTGCCGCCCGGCCATTTGCGCCCACGCCACGCAGCACAATCACCGATCCCGCACCGGAATCCGCCAGGAACAGATCGCCATTCGGAGCCGTGCGGATCAACCGCGGAATCTTGAATCCGCCCTCGGCATACAGCTCCACACGATATCCCGGCTTCGCAATCGGAATCGCCCCATTACGCGGAACAAGCTGAGGCCCATTCGCCACCGTCTCATCCGGATGCGGCGCAGGCACGTCAGCCAACGTAATGTGAATGCGATTGCCGGGCTTTTCATCCACGGCATTTTCAAAGGCACTCTGTCCTGTCTTTACCTGGGCGGCAAGCGTGGAGGCAAACAGAACAGCAGAACAAAAAACAGCGGCGCGGCGAAAGTTGTCCATGCCCCATGAAATGCCCGTCGCACACATTTTGCAACTGCAATCAGACGCCAGAAATACGTCCGTCAGGATGCGCTATCGAACGTCCTCTGCCTGCTTCACCATGTGCACAATCGGAAGTCGGCTTCCATTCGGCAGAGGCACTTCTACGCGCTCGCGTTCCTGGTATCCCTTCAACGCATACAGCGCCACACCCGTCAGCGTCGACCCCATCTCAAACCGCCGAAACCCAGCATCCTGCGCAGCCTTTTCGCAGTGTTCCAGAATCATCGAACCGACGCCCTGCCGCGCCCATTCCGGATGAATAAAGATCGCGCGAATCTTCGCAGCATCCACCGCAGGGTCGAGCACCTCCGGAATCCTTCCCGGCCCATGATCGCTTCCAAACAGCGTCTTGCGAAAACTCCATCCGCCACACCCGGCAATCATCTCCGGCTGCTCTGCAGGACACGCCACAAAGTACGTCTGATCCTGGATTAGTTGCGTATCCACGCCAAACACATGTCCCAGCGCGCCATCCCGTTGCTCTGCGGTGTATTCATTCGTTTGCAACTGCTGCACTGAAGCTTCAATCACCCGATGCAGCGCAGGAATGTCATCCAGCGTCGCGACACGAATATGAAACCGAGGACCCATCTGTACTGCGTTACTTCCCGCCCACTGCTTCACTCAACAGCGAACGCGAAACATCTCCCGTAATCACCACGCGGCTCTTCTTCTGCTCCACTGCAAGCGAAGCAAACGCCTCGTGCAACGCAGCGTCCTGCGGCGTCGCCGTTCCCTTCGAAAATCCGCGAAGAAGCTGCAGGATAGTCGACAGATTCGCCGCCGTCTGCATCGCATCATTCTCTGAAGGAGCAAGCTCTTCCACCCGCAACTGCAGACTGCCACGGAACGCAAGCGACGCGATAAAGTCCGTGTCCTCGCTCATCGGCAACGTCACACCAAACACCTGAATATTGCCACGATCGCTGAACGGCAAACCCACATGCCCAATGCCCCACGCCAACGCAAAGTAAGGCACCTCGCGATATCGCAACGACAACAACGACGATCCTGAAAACGGCGAAGCGCCCGCCGCATACCGATCAATCACAGAATGAATCTGCTCCGGCGTAGGCATGTTGCTCGCAACAACCATGTCATACCCAAGCGCGCTCACACGCATCACTCGGCCTTCACCGCCGGGAACGGTGTACACCGTGTGCCCTGCATAGTTCTCCGTCGCGACGCTGTTCTTCTGCAGATACTCCGTCAACTTCTGCGAATCGAAGCGCCCTTCCATCACGCCCGTATACGCCACCACGCCATTCGGCCCATTCGGGTCGGGCATGCGATGCAGCGAAACGGCAATGCGATCCAGGTCGCTTTCCCAGTGGAATCCCGTGCCATCCAGAAACTTCGCGTACTCCGGGGAAGGCGTAACCGGCTTCTCATCAAAGTGAGTCGCCGCACGCACCGGCTTCAGACTCATGTAAACAATCGCATCGGATTCCGGCAGCAGACGTGCCACCTCAGGCGGAGCATGAAAGCGCAGCACCAGCGCCACAATCAGCACCACAATCAGCGCAATGGGAATGCCCAGCGAATACAGTCGGCGTTTTCGTCGCGGTTCCACTCCACAGCAGAATAGCGCGACCGGCACATTTCCGCCGCTTTTCTATGCGTGCGCCTGCGAAGCCCGCAAAGGCAACTGCGACGTAGCCGCCACCACCGCAACGTTAATCACACACAAAACCCCAAACACCCATGCAAACGCCGCTGGCTGAGCCGTTTGTTCCATTCCCCACGCCAGCAGCGTTGCGCACAATGTCGTCAACGTAGGCCCACCCAATCGCTGCACAATGTTCATCGATGTCGTCGCCATCGGCAACTCTCTGCGCGGCACCGAAAGATACGCCGCCGTAATCGAAGGCAATCCAATCGCGCCCTGCCCCATGCCACGTAGAAACAGCGCAACCACCAGCACAGAAGTACTCAGACCACGCGTCGGCATCAACAGAAACGGAACCGTCGTCAACGCAACAACCGTTGCACCCACCACGGCCAGCCTGCGAATCCCGAACCGCTCCTGCAACCATCCGTTCGACGGATACACCAGCAACATCCCCAGTCCCAACGGCATCAGCAACCAACCCACCTTCGCAGGCGACAACCCCATCTGCCGCACCAACAGATACGGCAGCAACAACTGAAACGAATACACCGCGCCGTTCGACAGAAACTGCGTCACCGCAGCCACACGAAACGTTCCATGAAACAACTTCAGATCCACAAGTGCATCATCACCACGCTGCCGCGCATGGCGCACAAACAACACGAAACACAACGCCGCCACGAACAGCAGCGCCACTCCCGTGCGTTCGCGCACATGATCCGCGCCATACAGAAACAGCACCATGCTCGGCGAAAGAATCGCCAGTCCTAACAGATCCAGTGATCGCGGACTGCGTTCCGTCTCATCGTTGGGCAACAGGAACATCGCGCACAGCACCGCGACAACACCCACTGGCACATTCACCAGAAACAACCAGTGCCACGAAGCATGTTGCAGAATCGCTCCTGCAATCACCGGCCCCACCAGTGGCCCCAACAAAATCGGCAACGTCGCATAGCCCATCACACGGGCCATATTTTTCCCGGCCACACGCGCCATCATCAACTGCGCCATCGGTGCCAGCAGCCCGCCACTCAATCCTTGCAACACGCGAAACGCCACCAGCATTTCCGCGGAAGTTGCAGCAGCACACAACGCCGACGACACCGTGAACGTCGACAGGCACACCATGTACAACCGCCGTGCGCCGATGCGATCCACCAGCCATCCATTCAGCGGCAGCATAAACGCAAGCGCAAGCAGATAGCCGCTCGTGACCCACTGCATCACGGAGAGATTGCTGTGCAGATCGCGCACCAGCGTTGGCAGCGAAACATTCACCACCGTCGCATCCATCTGCGACAGGAACGATCCCATGACGGCGACCGCTCCCACCTTCCAGATCAGCGCCGTATGCGCGCGTTCTGTCTCCACGCTAGGCAATGGCTTCAATCACCTCGTCCGTAGAACGCACCAATCCCGCACGCGGAAAGATGTTCTTAAACGCAAAGTCCTGCATCTCCTGGCTAAACGTGGCGCACGCATCCTCCACCACCACAAAGGCAAAGCCCAGTCCCGTTCCCTGCCGGAACGTCGACTCCACGCCAATATTCGTTGCAATACCTGCCAGCACAACCGTCTCCACGCCACGCGCACGCAACTCAGCCTCAAGCTTCGTCTGTGCAAACGCGCCCCAGTGCCGCTTCGTAATCACCAGATCGCCATCCTGCTTCCCAGCCTCTGGCACAATCTCGCTTGCCTCCGCCGGAATATCTTTCGGAAGCTGCGTCGGCTCATCGGACGGTAGTTTCATAAAGTCCTGCAGATTCACATGCACATACACCACCGTGCCGCCCTTCGCCCGCAAAGCCTCCGCCATGCGTCGCGAACGCTCAATCACATCCTTCGCCGCATAAGGCTGCACATCACGCCCCACAATGGCGTACTGCAAATCAATGAGGACCAGCGCTGTTTTCGTCGCGTCCAGAGAAAGTGTTTTATCCGCCATGCGTGTCATCTCCTGTTCACACAAATATGAGGACACCCTCACATTTCAATATTGCTAGAATATGAGGGTGCCCTCAACTTCGTCAATCCCGGTTCGCCGCGCACCCCGGCAGGATCGCGCCACAAAGCGCGTGGAGGCGTTTCTTGGCGCTGCCGAATCACTTTTTGTCGAACAGGGATATGAAGGCACCACGATGACCGCAGTAGCAGAGCGCGCCGGTTCTTCCATTGGCGCACTCTACAGCTACTTCCCCGATAAAGTCGCGCTGGCCCGCGCTTTAGCTTCGCAATATGCTGACGCACTGGCCGCCTACTGGACACCGGCGTTTGAACAACTCGACGGCGCGTCCGCAAAGAAATTCGCAGACCGTTTCCTTGACAGTTTTCTTGAATTCATCGCGGCACAACCTGCCTACCTGCAACTGCAGGCGGCGCCCGTACGCTTTCGCCGCGACCCCGCCACGCGGCATGCCTTTCGCGTCGTGTTGCAAAAGGCGTTGCAGCGGTGCGCTCCGCAACTCGAAGACGCACGCGCTTATCTCTGCGCCAACACCGTACTGCAAATCACCAAGGGCATGGTCACGCTCTATGTTGACAGCGCGCCCGCAGACCGTCCCCGCGTCGTCACCGAATTTAAGACAGTACTCGCGCTCTACCTGAAAAGTGTATTCGCTGAGAAGCGCGATTAAAGCGCCGGATCGACACGCATTTCCGCATCCAGATCTTTCGGCGTTTCTCGCAGCGTGCGATCGCGCAACCAAAGCGCAGGCCGCTCCACCACAACATGCAACACCAGTGCCGCACCCAGACAAACCACCGCATACATCAGCCATGAAGCAGGCCCATGCGCCTCAGCAACACTTGGCACATGCACCATCACAAAATGCGCCACAGGCTTATGCGTCAGATACAACGCAAACGCCAGCGTAGCCAGCATCTCCGCACCCGGCACACGCACACGCGCCAGCCATCCGCTCTCGCTCATCGCAGACGCCGTCACCATACCCAGTCCCAGCGACAGCAGCGGGAACCCAACAATCACGCCCCATTTCGCAGCCCCTGTGTCACTGCCCAGATCCTGCCCGCGAAACATCCACACCACCGCAGCAACACACGCAGTCCCGGCAAGAAACAACAAGTGTCCACGCCGCATCCACGCCTTCCACCACGAAGGTCGAAACGCATGCACCAACGCAAGACACACACCAACCATCAGTCCATCCAGCCGCGTATACGTGGGGTAATACACACGTTCATACACCGCATCGGGATACTGCAACACCAGCCACCACCGCAGCGCGATACCGCCAGCCACAACACATGCAATCAGCGAAATCGTCTTCGTTGCAGACGGCTTGCGCATCATCAGCAACACCAGCCACGGCAGCATAAGATAAAAGTGCTCTTCCACGCACAGCGACCACGCATGCGAAAACGCACGCGTGCTGAACGTGAAACCAAAGTTCATCGTGAACGTAAGAAACTTCCATAGCGACGGCAACTGCGGATAATCGCGCCACGCAGGTACAAGAAAATACAGCGCCACCACCACGAAATACGCAGGCAAAATGCGATACGCACGGCGCAGATAAAACTCACGAATCGAAGGCCGCTTCCCGCGCAGATATGGCTTCAGCAACTGCCGCCCAATCAGGAACCCGCTCAACACGAAGAACAGGTCAACGCCCATGAAGCCGTAGTACGTCACCGGCAACAATGCCTGCGGCAGTTCGCCAAAGATGGTCAGGTGATACAGCACCACCACCAGCACCGCAAAAGCGCGCAGCGTGTCCAGCCCATGCAGGCGGGAGATTGAACCGGTCGATGTCATGTGTGGAGGCAGCCGCGGAGCAGCACCAGAGCAGCTTCAGCCTATTCCACTTTCTTCACGCGCAACACGTTGCAAACTGGATTCCCTCGTAGAGGAAATCCCGCGCACTATTCCGAAATCGAAAACGTATAGATCTTTCCGGCATGCGCAATGCCGGGAGCACCCGCAGAACCAGGCGCGAGCACACCATACTCGCCCTTCTGCAGATCACGCGGCACTGTGAATCCAAATAACCGCGAACTTACTTTGTGAATGGGAATATCCAACGCATCGCGATCCGCACCTGTCTCTGAGTGAAAGACATTCCCCGTCTTCACACGAAATTCACGCCGATCACTCTTCTCATGAAAGCGCAGAATGACATATTCCACCGCATCCACCTGCATACTGGGCGCAAGAATCATCATCTCCGTACCGGGTGAAATCTTCAGGTGCGACTTCGGCCCTGTTACTACGCCGTTCTCATCCTTCTTCACAATGTCGTGCGTCAGCACGCTCTTCAGCGCGCCGCCATCGCGATACTTCACCAGCTCAGGCCCAACAGCTTCCCACTGTCCCTGCACGTTCTTGTAATACAAACCTGGGTCATCGCTATTCACTGACAGCGGAGTTACCTCCACTGGCGTCACCGGATGCGTATCCAGCCCACTATTCTTCGCCAACATTGCAGAAATCACCGCCTGCGACACACCCGCGTCCTTCAGCGCAACCAGATCATCCGGCCCCGTCTTGTACTCGCCCGGCTGCGAACGCACCGTCTGCAGAATGATGCTGTCTTCCAACCCCGCCTTGCTCATCTTCACAATGGCATCGTTGGTCAGCACAGGACTATGTTGTTTCGCCGCAACCTTCCCACCGTCAGACAACTGCGGCAACGGCCCTTCAACACCACTCTGCGCATGCAAAAGAGGTGTAACAACAAACACAGCGGAAAGAAGAAAACGACGCATAAGAAGGAAAGAACTCCGCAAAGCAGAATGACACAGATATAGACGAAGCGCGCCAGGCATCCGCGTACACCTGTTCCCTGTTCCCTGTTCCCTGTTCCCTGTTCCCTGTTCCCTGTTCCCTGAAATTCGACGCGCACCAATCCGCCCGTGTATACAGTCTTCGCGAAGGGAGCATGAGCATGAATCGACGCGAACTGCTGCAAACAGGAGCCATGGCGCTTGCCACAACCAGCACCACACGGTGGATGATGGGACAGGGGAAACCGATGAACGATCACGCTGCCGTACCACGCACCAACTGGGCCAAGAACCTGCATTACAGCACCAACCGCGTTTACGCCCCCACCGACGCCGCGCAGGTGCCAGAGATCGTCAAAGCCAACGCCAAACTCAAAGGCCTCGGTTCGCGCCACTGTTTCAACAACATCGCCGACTCCACCGCCGCACAGATTTCCATGCGCGAAGTGAAAGGCATCTTCATCGACGCGGCGGCAAAGACCGTCACCGTCGGCGCTGGCATTGCCTATGGCGAACTCGCACCCACGCTCGACAAGGCAGGATTCGCACTCGCCAACCTCGCCTCCCTGCCGCATATCTCCGTCGGAGGCACCATCGCCACGGCCACGCACGGCTCCGGCGTGCGCAACAAGAATCTCTCCGCCGCCGTCCGCGCACTCGAAATCGTGAAGGCTGACGGTAGCATCGTGCATCTCTTCCGCGATCACGACGGCGACCGCTTCCGCAACGCCGTCGTGCACCTCGGAGCCATCGGCGTCATCACCAAAGTCACGCTCGACATCCTGCCGCGCTACGACATGTCGCAGGTCGTTTACCAGAACCTGTCGTTCAACGAACTCGAACACAATCTGGAAACCATCATGGCTTCCGGCTACTCCGTCTCGCTCTTCACAGACTGGCAGAAGAATCGCGTGAACCAGGTGTGGATCAAGGACAAGGCAACCGCGCAAAAAGAGATGCCGCCCATGTTCTACGGAGCCACGCTGCAAAAGCGCAAAATGCATCCCATCGACGACCATCCCGCCGACGCCTGCACCGAACAGATGGGCACCGTGGGCCCGTGGTACCTGCGCCTGCCGCACTTCAAGATGGAGTTCACACCGTCCAGCGGCGAAGAAATTCAAACCGAATTTTTCGTCGCCCGCAGCGACGGCTACAAGGCCATCCGCGCCGTAGAAAAGCTGCGCGACCGAATCACGCCCCACCTCTTCATCACGGAACTGCGCTCCATCGCCGCAGACGACCTGCCCATGAGCATGGCTTACCAGCGCGATTCACTCGCCATCCACTTCACATGGAAGCCAGAGCCTCAAGCAGTACTCGCGGTCCTTCCCGACATCCAGAAAGCGCTGGAGCCCTTCGGCACGCGACCGCACTGGGGCAAGGTATTCACCATCGACCCCGCCTACCTCCACAAGCAATACGCGGAACTCGATCACTTCCGCGCCTTCGCCAAGGAGATGGACCCCACCGGCAAATTCCGCAACGCCTACCTCGACCGCAACATCTTCGGCTAAACAAAAACGCAGCGCTGCAGCAAATCCACTGCGAGCGCTGCATTCGTTCTTCAAGGAGCCTCGGATAAGGGTGGGAGCAGGGGCCTTCAGGCCCCTGACAGTGTTTGGAATAAGAGGCTTTAGCCTCGGCCAAGCTTCATCAGCCCCGTTACCGAGTAGCCGAAGGAATCACCGGCGGCGCAGCCAGCGATCCCGGAGGCAGCGTGCCTCCCTCCGCCAGCGTCTTCAGGTTCTGAAGCATCTTCGTAAATCGCACCCGCCGATTCGCAATGTCCTTCTCGCGCGCCGCATCATCCGCCAACATGCTGTTGTCGAACAGCAACGTGTAAAAGACGCGCGTCGTCGTCGGCGTCAGCGCCCGAGCCTCCAGCGTGCCGTGGTACATGTTGTAGGTCACGCCCTCACGCACCGGCTGCGTGTAGGTGTAGCTGTACTGCGTCTTGGCCACCAGGATCTCGTTCGCAATCGAACGCACCGTGCCGAAGTCGCCATCGCCGGACAAAAGCTTGCATCCGGGAATGCCCCACTCGCCAATGTCGCAGTACTTTCCGACGCGAGCCCACACTTTATCCACCGGCGCATTCACATCAATCTGCATCGGCACAGAAACATAGTGCGGATTCGGCACCTGCAGCGGCGCAGGGGCCGGACGTGCAGCAGGAGCAGCCGGCTGCTGCGCAGAAAGCGACGCAGCACCAAACATTAGTACGGACAGAAGAGCAACGGATTTCATCGGACAGTTCATCCTCGCGGAAATGGGTTTCTGGGAAGCAGCGGAATAATACTTCGCGAAGGAAACAAATGTCGCTCACCGCAAAGTAAAAATCTCCTCCATCGCACTTTGAGTTCTCCGCATTTTGGCTTTCAGAAACCTTACGGGACTGCCCTCGCCCCGCCCCGGGAATCTGTGCTAAAGTCAAAGACAGCGCTGCGCAGGTCATGGCAGCGTTGTTTGTTGTGCGAGCGTTTGTTTTGGGCCGGTGCACTGAGTGGGTACTGGCGGCAGAGATGGGCTGGCGTAGCTCAGCCGGTAGAGCATCTGATTTGTAATCAGAGGGTCGGGGGTTCAAATCCCTTCGCCAGCTCCAGCATCCCGATTCCCAGGCAACACAACAGGCAAATAAGTGCACAGGTGGCCGAGTGGTTAATGGCAGCAGACTGTAAATCTGCCACGCAACGCGTTACGAAGGTTCGAATCCTTCCCTGTGCACCATAAGTTTTAGAGGCTCTCGTAGTATGAGAACCTCGGAAGATGAAGATGGACGGACCGGGATCACAGCAGCGAATGTACGTCGCGCTTGGGGTGATCGCAATAGCCGCCATCGGAATCGGTCTCACGATGGAACCCGGCAAATACCGGAGTCTGGCGTGGGTGTTGTTAGGGTTTTTCGCGTTTCGCGTGCTCTTGGGCAGGCAAAGCGCGGTTCGAAGAGGGCGCGATCAACGGCCTTCAACGAAGCAGGGCTGATGTAGCTCAGTGGCAGAGCACTCCCTTGGTAAGGGAGAGGTCGAGGGTTCAATCCCCTCCATCAGCTCCAGGTTTCAAAGGGCGGGTCCTCTCAAATCCGCGAAAGCGAGGCTGACTCGCTAACTCGCTGACTTGCTGACTCGCTCCAAAGGACGCGGGAGTAACTCAGTGGTAGAGTCACAGCCTTCCAAGCTGTTGGTCGCCGGTTCGATCCCGGTCTCCCGCTCCAGAGTTTCAAGGTAGGAGTCCCCAGGACACGGCATGTACGAGCAGGCAACCATCGCGGTCGAGAACCAGCAGGCATTCGACGCCGTCAAATCGGCTATCGACAACTCTTTCTCTTCGGCAAAGGTATCGGACTTCCTCAAGTCGCTCGACCGTTCGAAGCTCCGCATCCGCGAGTTTGAAGATGTTCTCCGCGCAGGCAAGCTGGGCTCCGGTGCCGAACAGGCTTACAACAGCCTGAACAACGGCGACCAGGGCATGATCCGCGAGCACTATCTCTCCACTCTGGAGAAGGTCGATCCCGCTCTGCGTCAGAAGTACCTGAAGGTCTACGCCTACTACTGAGGCAAACGGACCTCCCCGTAAAAGTTTCCCTGGGCTTGGAGCCGCACCGTGCGGCAGCCCGCACCACGTTCTGAAACCATCTTTGGAGCCGCCTGGCAAACGGCTTACAACTCAGGAGCAAGAGAGCAATGGCGAAGGAAAAATTTGACCGTAGCAAACCGCACGTAAACGTAGGCACGATTGGTCACATCGATCACGGCAAGACGACGTTGACGGCGGCGATCACGAAGGTGTTGTCGAA
>NZ_JAEDXV010000035.1:0-41057 GCF_036877645.1 Terriglobus sp. ADX1 | reverse complement strand
GCGCGTCCCTGGAAGCCATATCCGCGCACGAAGTCAGGATGCTTGTCATGAATGTTGCGAAAACGTGGGATATAGATCCCATTTGGCCGGTTGCCTAATTGCACGTGGTCTTCAAAGCCCGGCAGTCGCCCACTGGCGCCACTGTGGAAGATGTGGTCCATCAGGTTGTGTCCCAGCTCGCCGCTTGAATTTGCAAGTCCGTTTGGAAATTCAGAGGTAGCCGAGTTCATCAGAATACGAGCCGATTCAAGTGTGGATGCACACAGGAAGATCAGCTTGGCGTGGAACTCCATCGTCTGGCGGGTGTCTGCATCGATGATGCGAACGCCAGTGACGCGGCGTGTTACGGGATCGAAGATCAGGCTGTGCACCACGCTCATGGGCCGCAGCGTTAGCTTGCCTGTGGCTTGTGCTGCAGGCAATGTGGAATGGATGCTGCTGAAGTAGGACCGAGTAATACAGCCGTGATCGCACGGGCCGCATTGGTGGCATGCGTAGCGGCCCTTATGGTCTACCGTCAGGATCGCGGTTCGCCCAATCGTCACCTTGCGTTGTGGGAACTTCGCCTCGACTGCGTGTTTCATTGCAATCTCACCGCAGTTCATTTCGAAGGGAGGAAGAAACTTGCCGTCAGGCAGTTGCGGTAAGCCTTCGGCCTGTCCGCTGACGCCGATGAAATCTTCCACGTAGTCGTACCAAGGTTCAATATCCTTGTAGCGGATTGGCCAATCGACGCCGTGTCCGTCTCTGCTATTGGCTTCAAAGTCGATGTCACTCCAACGGTATGACTGTCGGCCCCACATGACAGAACGACCGCCTACATGGCGTCCACGCAGAAAGAGATAGGGTGCGTCCGGCGGTGTTGTATATGGATTGTCCACGTCGTTGACGAAGAACTTGGAGTTCCATTCATCACCGATGTGGCGCTGCATCGGTTGGTAGACCTCTTCGTATTTCCGATCGCGCAGTCCACGAAACTTTACTTCCCATACTGGCAGGTGATCGACATAGTCACGCTCGGGGATGATGCTCTGTCCTGCTTCAAGCACAAGCGTCTGCATGCCCTTTTCGGTAAGTTCTTTCGCAGCCCAGCCGCCACTCATGCCGGAACCGATCACGATTGCGTCAAAGGTATTCGTCTTCAAAGTGACAATGTTCACGAGCGGGCCTCCGAAAGTGGTGCGCATCCCGCGTGCTTTGGCGGGATGATTGAGGCTCCAAGTTCTTTTAAGAAGCCAATCTCAGATGTGTAATAACCCACGATCGTGAGGCGTTTCACGGTGTAGAAGAAGTTTGCGGGTGGTTGGGCAGATTTGGTCTTTTGCGCAAGTTTCGAAATCCGCGCGTACGCCATCGCTTCGTTGTCCCAGACCGTCATCAACTGCGTCTGCTGCGCGGCGGAGCATTCCACAAACGTTTTTCCGAACTGCTTCTGGCTGGCGGCATCCGCGTCGGCGATGCCCTGCAGAAATCGTTCGGTATCCGGCTTGTCGTACCACTCGGTGAGCAACAGATCGATGAACTCATTCACCTTTACCCCCTTCGCGCCTGGTGTGGCCGTTTCGGGGATAATCAACTCGCTGATGGTTGTGATGGTCGCATTTTGATGTGCATTCAATGTTCTCAAGCCCACAGTAGGGCCGACTTCCGCCCGCGCTTGCTGCAGAGACTGGAACATCTCCAATGGCAGTGAAGACACGACTGCTGCTGAGGTCAGCAGGCGCAGAACATCTCGTCGTTGCATGGATCGACTCCTTTTGATTTTGTGTGGCAGCTCAAAGCCGTACTGCTGCTACACATCGCAACGGTTGACCGCCTGCAGCAGGGCTGCATACGGGTCGCCAAGTGGTTTGAATTCGTGCGCAACGTAACCAGTGAAACCGGTGGCTGCAATGCCGCGCATCACACCATCCCACTGCACTTCCTGCATGTCATTGAGGTCATTTCGGCCGGGAACGCCGCCAGTATGAAAGTGACCGATCCACTTGATGTTCTTTTGGATCGTAGCGATCAGATCACCTTCCATGATTTGCATGTGATAGATGTCGTAGAGCAATTTACAGCTGGGGGAGTTGACCTGCTCCATGACCTGCGCTCCCCACTCTGTATGGTCCGCCATGTAGTCTTTGTGGTTGACCTTACTATTGAGGAGTTCGAGGCACAGAGTGATGTTGGCGTCTTCCATCATGTGTTTCACTCGGTTCAGACCGATGATCGTGTTCTTGGCGCCTTCTTCATCGGACATACCGTTTCTGTTGCCGGAAAATGTGATGAGATTTGGAACGCCCGATTTGACTGCAAGCGGGATAGTCTGTCGCAGCGCTGCTTCGATTGGTGCGTGATTCTCAACCCTGTTTAAGCCGTCCTTGATGGTGCCCGCGCCCGCATATCCCATGGCGCAGGTGAGCCCGTACTTCTTCGGGGTCTCAAAGTCTGCCGGCTGCAAAAGGTCAATACCCTTCAGGCCAATGTGAGCGCCATAGCGACAGAGTTCATCGATGGTAAGTCCGGGATAGGGGCCTTTACAAACGGACTGTCTGATTCTTCCTTTGCGAGTAAGGGGGACATCTTTGTCCTCTGCCTTCTGGCCTGACGACGGAGATGGGCTAGCGGCTAATGCTGCTGCAGCCAGGCCGCTCTGGAGCATCGCCCGACGAGATACCAGTGCCATAAAACAACCTCTTTGTTCGGTGTAGAAGACGCGTGCGTTTGTTGAAACTTGCCGGTTGCTGGTTGCAAGCATCATCCATAAGGATGAATTGAAAGACGGATTCGCCGTGTGGCGAACATCTTATCCGTCATTCAGTAAAACCGGCAAGAAGCGGTATGTCGAGATACCCGCGGGCAGTGGTGAGTTATCGAAGACTCGCGGCGATAACTCACCGCGATTCAAACGCGTCTTGGATTTGAGGGAGACCGTATAGAACGGGAACGGTGGACCAGTAATTAGCTTCCCAGATGGATGCGCCGCTTGCATTTGGGTCGTATCATGGCTCGTGATCGCGATGAGACCTATCAGGCTGGCAAAACTTGTCATTTCTCTGACAGCGTTGTTGATGAGCGTTTCTCTTCTGTACAGCCAGAACCCACTGGAGCAGCGGACGCAGAAATCACAGGAGGGCGCGCAATCTCCCGCTCAGGGTGGTTCGAACACTGCCGGAGCTTTCCCTCCTGTACTGGACGCTGACAAGCGACCCATCACTCTCGGTGGCACGGTTCGCACAGGCCCCATTCCGTATGCGGATGTGACCGTAGCTGCGGGGCTCTCCGTGTGGAAGCATGTTTCAGGGCAGGATGAAAAGCGATACATCCTGGAGGTGGTTGGCTCTGGCGTTGCGCTGTTCGACTACGACAACGATGGCTGGCTCGACATCTACTTGCCGAATGGTTCCACGAAAGCTGCGATGGAAGGGAAGGCAGAGTCTCCTCGCGCCGCACTGTTCCACAACAATCATGACGGTACCTTCGAAGACGTAACGGAAAAGGCTGGAGTCGGCAACGGACGGTGGGCCTTCGGCGCAGTTGCTGGAGATTTCGATAATGACGGCTGGCCGGATCTGTACGTAACAAACTTCGGCAAGAACCGGCTCTATCGCAATAATCACGACGGCACGTTCGTGGATGTTGCAGAGAAGGCAGGAGTGGCCTTGGGCGGCTGGTCAACAGGAGCGACCTGGGGCGACTATGACGGCGACGGCAAACTGGACCTGTTCGTGCCGGGCTACGTAAAAATCGATCTGAAGAATCTGCCGGATGCTGCACCGGGCGCAGCCAGTCTCGCCTACTGTTCGTTTCGTGGAGTGCCGGAATACTGCGGTCCGAGAGGCTTGCCGGGAGAATCTGACCATCTGTTTCACAACAAGGGCGATGGCACTTTCGAAGACGTCAGTGCCAGGGCAGGGGTAGCAGACAAACCGGGATACTACGGTCTGGCCTCCGCATTCGTCGATGTGAACAACGACGGCAAGCCTGACCTGCTGGTGGCGAACGACTCCACGCCAAACTATCTCTACCTGAATAAAGGCGATGGCACCTTTGAAGATGTGAGCTACGCCTCCGGTTACGCACTCAACAAGGATGGAAGAGAAACCGCATCCATGGGGATAGGGATTGGCGACTATCGCAACAATGGGCTGGTCGATATCTTCAACACGACCTTCTCCGATGACTACAAGCCCCTATACCGCAATGACGGAGACGCGAACTTCACGGACGTGAGCTACGAGATGCATATCGCGGAGGGGACGATTCCGTTCCTTGGCTGGGGCACGGCGTTTCTCGACTACGACAACGACGGCTGGAAGGACCTGGCCTTCGTCAACGGCCATGTGTACCGTGATGCGGATAAACATCCGTGGGGCACAAGCTGGGCGGAGCGCCTGCTCCTATTTCGGAATGCGCAGGGTAAGCTGGAGCCCGTTCCCGCAGTGGAAGGCACTGCGCTTGCCATGCCTCGAGCGTCTCGTGGACTGGCCGTAGGCGACCTGTTCAACACGGGCAAACTCGATCTGGTAATCAACAATATGGATGAGTCTCCGACACTGTTGCGCAATGTCTCGAAGACCCAGAACCACTGGGTTGGCTTCCACCTTGTTGGCGGGCCAAAGAGCCCACGCGATGCCACGGGCGCGGTTGTCTACCTACAGGCTGGTGGCATACGCCAACGCGTCGATGTGGTAGCCGGTGGGAGCTTTGCCTCAAGCTCGGATCCGCGTCCTCACTTCGGTTTGGGGTCTGTCAGCCGCATCGATTCCGTTGAGGTGCACTGGCCCAGTGGAGCTGTCGAGAAACTAAAGGTGCCCGGTCCGGACCGCATGTACACGGTTGTGGAAGGCCACGGGATTCAGTAGTAATGTTCGCGATTGAATAACTCACGGACTGACAGTTTTCATCTGTCTGGCATACCATGTTGTGCACTTCAGGATGTCTATGTCCCACCGTTTCGCGCGTGTCTTCACCGGCTTCGTTCTGCTCTCCATGGCGCTTGCCGTGGGCAGCTTCGTTGTGCGGAATGCTGTTCACGCGTCAACAGACGATGACGCGCACAGGGCGGCACGAACGGCCTACAACGAGAAGATTGCAGCGACCTACAACTATCGCTATGGCAAGGATCATCCGTTCACGCCGTCGAACATGACCACAGATAACGGCGAGTTCATCGATCCCAAGGACTTTCCCACGGCACAGTATTGCGGTCATTGTCATCAGGCTGCGCACCAGCAGTGGCGCGAGTCGGCCCACTCCAATTCCAATCGTGTGCCGTGGTACCTGAAGAATGTCGGACTGTTGAACGAGGAAAAGGGGATCGAGTTTTCACGGCACTGCGAGGGATGTCATGATCCCATTGCCATGGCCGCGGGGGCATTGACGCAAGCCGGACCGAAGAAGCGACCGTATGACGCCGACGGTATCACCTGCACCGTCTGCCACAGCATGCAGAAGAATGACCTGCGCGGAACGGGCAGTTACGTTTTGGCCGTGCCTGCGGTGCTTGTCGATGAAACTGGTGCACCCATCCATCGCAAGGTTTCCGATCTGGAGATTCTTTCGCATCTTGACCGTCATTCCGCTGCGGTGATGAAGCCGTTCTACAGAACCAGCGAGTTTTGTGCGAGTTGCCACAAAGCCGCGCTGCCGCATGAATTGAACGACTACAAATGGCAGCGCGCGATGACACCGTATGACGAGTGGCAGAACTCGAGCTTTGCGAAACAGTCGCCCTTGCCTTTCTATGTGAAGCCGGCGGTTTCTACGTGCGAGACGTGTCACATGCCCCGCGAGGCTCTCACGGGTAAGGGCGACCCCGGCGCGAAGAATGGTCAGCTTGCCAGCCATCGCTGGCTCGGCGCGAACTCGCTGATTCCGGCCTATTACAACTACGACGAACAGGCGAAACGCATTCGCGAATTCCTTGCGAATGGTGTCTTCAATGTCGATATCTTTTCCCTTGAGCGCGAAGGCGGGAAGGGGCAGCCTGATACGATCACCGCGCCCCTGGGCATGGTGTCCTACGCCGTAGCTCCGGGTGAAAAGCTGACGGTCACAGTTATGATTCAGAACAAAGGTGCTGCACATTCTCACGTGCCCGAACAACGGGACATGTACGAAAGCTGGACGGCGTTTACGGTGAAAGACAGCGCGGGCAGGCTCATCGGTCAAAGCGGTGGGCTGGAACTTTCCGGTGATCTCGATCCTGCGGCGCACAGTTTTACAAACCGGCTGATCAACAAAGAGGGAACGCTGAATGGCCAGCATGAAGTCTGGAACAATCGCGTGGTTGCCTATAACAACACGATTCAGAGCGGCCGATCGCAGGTTGTGCGTTACAGCTTCACCATTCCGAAGGACTGCACAGGATCGATCAGCATTACGGCCGCGGTCAGGTATCGCCGGTTTGATCAGCAATTCATCAATTTCGCACTGAAGCCGCACTATCAGCAGCCAGTGCTCGACATGGTGACGGCAACGCGAACCATCAACATCGGCAAGAATTTGCCGTCTGCACCTGATGCTGCCGAGAATCCTGTCTGGATGCGCTGGAACAACTACGGCATCGGCTTGCTGGACGCACAACAGTACGCAGCCAGTGTCAGCGCCTTCGAACAAGTGGTGAAACTCCGGCCAGACTATGCAGATGCCTATACCAACGTGGCTATCGCAGACATCCAGTGGGAGAGATACGCAGACGCCGTTCCGAGCTTGCATAAAGCCCTCGCGCTGTCTCCTGACAATGCTCGCGCGCTCTACTATCTTGCGCTGATCCAGCGGAACGAAGGGCAGGTGGATGAAGCCATCACCAACCTGCGGAAGGTGGCGCAACAGTTCCCGCGTTCCCGCGATGCTCATCGGGAGCTTGGCTTCAGCCTTTACCAGAAACAGCGTTATGCGGAGGCGCGCATCGAGTATGAGACGGTTCAGTCCATCGATCCCGACGATCTTGCGGCTCACTACAACCTGTCGATCATCTATCGCCGACTTGGGTTGAAGGAGGAGGCCAGCAAGCAGGCCGCCTACTTCGCGGATCAGAAGGATGATCCCACCGCGAGTACCTTTGCGTTGGAGTACTTGCGGAAGCACGGCGACATTGCGCAGGAATCCGTGCCGTGGCACACGCATGATCTTGATGCACACGGCAAAGCCGTAGCGGGTGAACTTACAACGAGCATGCTGCCGTCGCAGCAACAGCCGTGACGGTTGGGGATTCATGCCACGCCACACGCCTACTCCTCAGCTCGCCTTCCTACTGTTCGCCATCTTGTTCCTTTTGACGGCGCAACGGTCGTTCGCGCTCGATTCTCAAAGTGAAGCAGTAAAGGCGGGTGCTGTACTGTTTGGGAAATCGGGGTGCACGTTCTGCCACGGCCCTATAGGGGCGGGAACTGAACGAGCGCCATCACTGCACGATGTGTCCAAGCGACGGAATGATGAGCAGATTCGGCGGCAGATCCACGATGGAGGCCAGATGATGCCGCCCTTCGGTGAAGCGCTTACCGAGGACGAGATTGCGCAGCTCGCGGCATTTCTGCAAGCGAAAGACGCGTGGAATCTGGTGCCTCCGCCTAAATGACGCGAAGGAGACTCAATGCGTTGCGGTCGCTAAGGCAATGCTGATCCAACTACGCCCCAGATAGAGCTTCAGCCCATCTGCGGGATCGTTCAACAGCTGTAAGGGGCGAGGTCGCGGCATGCTTTGGTCCAGGTTGGTATCTGCCTGCAGGAGAGTGTGGCCTCCCACATCGGTGACGATGAACTTACCGTTTACCACGCCAGCGCCGTAAGCCCCCGGAGCGAGACGCTGACTGCCAATCTCCAATGCTCGTTCCGTAATCAGGTACATCTGATAAATTTCCTGCACGCTGCTGGCATAGCCGCTGGTATCGACCATTGCCACGAGAAGGTATCCGTCTGGTGCGAACCTCGCACCGGCGGAGTTGCGCAGTTGAATGGGAGCACTCTGGCCGCGGTAATAAACAGTCGCAGGCATTAAGTGCTCCACTTGCGCAGGCGTTAGCAATGTCGGTGCCTGGTCATCCGGCGCTGGGGACGTGGTGGAGCTCTGTGACTGGCTAGCAGCTGGGCCAGATACTGCATGGATTGCAGGCGCGACAGCCAGCATGAAAGAGACGGTAGCGACGGAAAGCGCATTTGTCAGATAACCCATTGCCATCCTTTATCGCATGGAGAAGGCTTGGTTTGCATGGATGGCTCGCACTCTCTGTTGCGCGAGTTCGGTGTGCGGCCTAATCTACTCCGTATGCCCGGCAGACCCGCGCTGACGCGCGCAACCCGCCAAGTTGCACACCACCTCCTATCGGCCTGTTTTGTTGCGATGCTGCTGAACATGTTGGCTGCAGCGCAGGACTTGAGGTATCTGCGGCACGGTAGCTGGTCTACGGAAAATGGACTTCCGCAAAACAGCGTTCATCAGATTCTGCAAACGAAGGACGGCTTCCTCTGGATTGCTACGGAGGACGGTATTGCGCGCTTTGACGGTGTGGTGTTCAAGACTTTCAAGCACGATAACGAGCCGGCATTTGCAAGCAATGACGCGTGCTGCCTTGCCGAAGGACCTTCCGGCGATCTCTGGGTGGGAACAAATGATGGCTTGTTGCGGTTGCGACGGGGTATTTTCCAGCGTTTCAGTGAGAAGGACGGTCTTCCGTCATCCGGAATCCTTGGATTGCAGGTAACAGATTCCGGCGATTTACTGGTACAAACGGCCTCCGGCATAGCCGTACAAAATGGAGAACGTTTCCTGCCACGCGTCAGCAAAACCTCTAACGATGCTGGCGCTGTTCATCCAGCGGTGAAAGGCCTTCGCGGAGAAGACTGGACGATGTTCGCGACGGGCGTAAAGCGGACGACGCCGACCGTCACTCGGGAGTGGACCATATCTAGATCTAACGGTCTGCCGGGCACACGCGTTGTGTCCCTTTTTGTAGACCGTCAGGGCAATGCATGGGTAGGCACCAATGATGGTCTCGCTGTTATCAAGCACGGAGCAGATTCCGTGGAAAGCATTGCATCGCTACATGGAGACTCCGTCCTGCAAACCTACCAGGATCGCGACGGCAACTATTGGATCGGGACAGAGTCGACAGGCCTGCACCTGCTGCACGCAGAAGTTTTTCGTGCGGCACCAGACCTTGCCGATCAGCCGCTGACATCGGTTATTCAGGGAAGCAATGGAGATATTTGGGTAGGCACCCGGAACGACGGTCTTCGACGCATCCGTGATGGTCGCGTTGACAATCCGGTGCGTGCGGACACTCTCACCAGCCGCTTCATTCTTGCGCTGGCACCCGGGCGCAACGGTGATGTGTGGGTGGGAACGCCGGATGGGTTGAACCATATTGATGCCACGGGCAAGGTGCAGCGGTTCACCTCTGCGGACATGCTGCCAGATGACTACATTCGCGCCTTAACAACGGGATCAGACGGAGCCATATGGGTTGGTACGCGCAAAGGCCTGCTGCGCCTGAAAGGAACCACCGCAAAGGTCTTTACCAGCGCTGACGCGCTAGGTGCAGATCTGATCGGAGCGTTGCTTTCCGCCAATAACGGGGACTTGTGGGTAGGCACTTCCGGCGGTCTTTCAAGGCTGACCTCCGATGGTCGATGGCTCACCTATGCGGCTAAAGATGGTTTGCAATCTCCGCTTGTGTCAGCACTTGCCGAGTCGCCCGCCGGAACAGTATGGGTGGGTACCACCGACGGAAACATAAGTCGCGTGAAGGATAACCACGTGTCGACTGTGCAAAGCTCGTCGTTGCACGCGGGGAAAATCTCAGCATTGCTTGCCGATCGGACTGGGTCTATGTGGATACGTGGCGAACAATCCCTGCTGCGTATTGCCATCGCTGACCTGAACAACTGCATTGACAGAGGAGAGCGCTGTGTTCTGCCGCTGAACCGGTACACCAAAGCGGACGGCCTCCCAGGTTCGGAAATTGTAGCGGGCGGATCGCCATTGCTTTGGCAGATGCGGGATGCGGAGGTCTGGTCGGCAACGCAGAAAGGCGCGGCAATTGCCACAGGTCAACCCATTGCGGTCGCACAATCGTTCCCCGTCGTCATCGACCGGATGCTGGTGGACGGTACCGAGCAAAGTCTGCAGCAGGGTTTGTTGACTCTTGGCCCCGGCGATACGCGTGTTGATATTGAATATGCGGGCCTCAGCCTCGCTTCGCCGCTTCGGGTTGAGTATCGCTACCGGCTCGATGGATTTGATCGAAACTGGACAGATGCAGGGACCCGACGCACGGCAACCTACACCAATCTGCCACCACGGACATATACCTTTTACGTGGAAGCCAGAGCCAATGATGGCACTTGGCTTCGATCTCCAGCGATCCTGACGTTCCGAGTCACACCACCTGTCTACAGGCGTTGGTGGTTCCTGCTTTCGACCTTTCTGTTGGCCATGGCAGCAGCCGTTTCACTGTATCGGTTGAGGCTTCGCGGGCTGCGGCGGCAGTTCGAGGCGGTGCTGGGGGAACGCAATCGGATTGCCCGTGAAATACACGACACGCTGGCGCAGGACTTTGTCGGTATCGCACTGCAGCTTGATCTCATTTCGCAGTTCCTTGCAGGCGGTAAGCCTGAGTCCGCCCAGCGGCAGGTCCAATCCACGCGGAAACTCGTGATGGAGGGGCTTGCCGAAGCACGGCGAAGCATCTGGGATTTACGTGCCATCAGTAGCAAAGACAGTCTTCCGACGCGTCTGGCTGCGCTGGTCGATCGATATACGGCGCCGTCCCTCACCATCAAGCTTCAGGTGGGTGGCGCCTACCGTCAACTTCTGCTGCGTGTTGAAGACGAAGTATTGCGGATTGCGCAAGAGGCGCTGTCGAACATCCAACGACACTCTGGTGCCAAAACCGCAGACGTTCAATTGCATTTCGGAACGAATATCCTGATGATGACTGTCAGAGATCACGGGTGTGGTTTCCGCGTTGACGAGCAGGCGCTCCTGCAAGGGCACTTCGGCGTGAGCGGCATGCGCGAACGTGCAGCAGCCATAGGAGCAACACTTCTCATCGAAAGCGAGAATGGCCAGGGAACAACGGTAACGCTGCGCGTCAGCATCACGGTTGAAGAGGGGAGACGGTCATGAACACAAAGATTCGGCTCATGGTTGTCGAAGATCATCATGTCGTGCGCGAAGGCCTGGTCGCACTTTTGTCTTCCATCGACGAGATGGAAGTTGTTGCTTCCGTCTGCGACGGTGATCAGGCCGTAACCAGCTTCTCTTCGCTGCATCCTGATGTAACCCTGATGGATCTGCAACTGCCGGGGATGGGTGGTGCGGAGGCGACAAGGAAGATTCGTGAACAGGCACCAGATGCCCGTGTGATCGTCCTGACCACTTACGATGGCGATGAAGATATCTTCCGAGCGTTGCAGGCTGGTGCGTGTGGCTATCTGCTGAAAGGTATGCCGTTCGATGATCTGCTGCAAGCCATTTACGCCGTGCACCGTGGTGAGTTGAGCATCCCTTCACAGATTGCCGACAAACTTGCGGAACGCAGCAAAGGCGAACAGCTCACACCGCGGGAGATTCATGTGCTGGAACGTATCGTCGCTGGCAGGGCGAACAAGGACATTGCGTCCGACTTGTCCATTTCAGAGGCCACTGTGAAGACGCATGTGAACAACCTGCTTGCGAAGCTTGGCGTCGTCGATAGAACACAGGCGGCAACGGCTGCATTACAACGCGGTTTTGTCCGTTTAAGGTAAAACGAATGTTTGCATGCCGTATCTGGATATGTTCTTTGTTACTCGTGCTTGCGATGCCGTTCAATCGTGCTGAAACCAAGGCGATCTGGCGCGCTGCAAGTCCTTCCGAACTCGAGGCATTTCTGCCTGCACGCGCTCCTGTAGACAAGGAGCACATTGAGACGGAACTGCGAACCGCAACGGGTATAAGGGACGACCAGGGCCGTACTGTGGCCGCTGTCGTCTTGATCACCGCTGGCTATGCGGCAGAGGGACGTTATTCGCATTACCTGCTTACCCAAATCACACTTCGCGTTGGCGACACGCTCGTATTGAAACCAGGCGCTTATGTGCTGGGCTGGACACGAGTGGCGGAGGGATTAAACGTGCATGTGTACGACGCCCGTAGCGGAACAGAGCTGGGGGCCGTAATCGCTCATCCATATAAAACCAAGGTTCGCGTTGAACCTATTCATATCTGGCCGCCTGCCGAGAACAGCCTCATCCAGATTGGCCGCTACTTTCTGACTTACCATCTCCTCTCAGAGGATTGAGTGCGCCCCTTAGTGGTGGGCACGCAGGTTGTGCTTCGACAGCCTTCTGCAACATGCGTAACATCATCTGCGAGTAAGGTTTCCTATCATCAACGTCATGCGGTCCAAGCCGATTGCTCGAAGCATCTCCGTCCTGTCCTACGGCAGCGCGTTGCTGTTTTTTTTGCCCATTGGACTCTGCGTAAGTCTGTCGGTTGCAAGGGCGTGGTCTCAGAATCAGCAGTTGCAGGACGTAGCCATGCTTTCCGGACGTGTTGTTGACTCGACAGGAAAGCCAGCGCCCGGCGCACGTATATATGCAGAGCCGCACGACGGGAAGACAGTAGTGCAGACGGAGACAGACATCTCCGGGCAGTTCCTGATCCGCTCCCTGGAAGCTGGCAGCTACACAATTCACGCGGCCGGCCACGGTCTTCAGAGTAGTCGGTCAACGCTCGCCGTAACGAAGGATTCCCGGCAGAACATCACGATCGTGCTGCACTCTGCAGGTACGTCGGATACAGGCACTGCTGGTTCGGCTGAGTCCGGCGACAGCATCAATTTTTTTGATAAGCCAAGCTTCGCTGTGGCGGGAGTTACCGATTGGACTGCGGTTGGTGGCCACGGTTCCGATGCCACGTTGCGCACCAGTGAAGAACTGAATCGTGAGGCATTGGCGTTGCGGGCGCAGAACTCCGCGGCTACGGCGACTGTGGAAGCGGCCAAAGCCGACGAGCGAAATAAGAAACAAATCGCGCTGCGTGCCGCGGTTTCCGCGTCTCCTTCAAGCTATGCGGCGAACCGCGATCTCGGCCTGTTTTACGTGAACGAGATGCAGTTCCAACAGGCCATTCCGTTCCTGGAAAAGGCTGCGAGCCTGAACGGTGACCAGCCCATTGACGAATACAACCTCGCCCAGGCGTGCAATGGAGTGGGCGATTTTGCCTCCGCACAGCTTCACGTGAAACGGGCTCTGGCGCAAGGCGATGCTGCTGAGTTTCATGAGCTATCTGGAGAAATCGAGGAGAAGTTGGGGAACCCATTGGTTGCGGTCCAACAGTATCAGCGGGCTACGCAGCTCGATCCGAAAGAGGCGAATTACTTTGCGTGGGGAACTGAGCTCCTGCTACATCGAGCCATCTGGCAGGCGGCAGATGTATTTGCAAACGGCGCGAAACAGTATCCCGCTTCTTTGCGGATGAAGACTGCCTGGGGCGCAGCACTTTTTGCAGGTGGTCAGTATGACGAGGCAGCGGAGAAGATCTGCGAAGCCTCTGACATGGAACCGACCGCTCGCGAACCTTACCTGTTCGCAGGCCAGATCGTCGTGACGTCATCGTCAATCAACAAATGCGTGGGGCCAATGCTCGAACGCTTTGTTCGCCAGCATTCAGACGATGCGAAAGCGAACTACTTCTACGCCATGTTTCTACTGAAGCAAGGCGGAACAGGTGCGCAGGACCGCGTCCGTCCACTATTGCTGCGAACCGTCGCGTTCGATCCAAAATACAGTGACGCCTACCTGCAACTCGGCATCATGCAGGCCGGACAGAAGGACTACAGCGCAGCGATTGCTTATTACCGGAAGGCGTTGGAAGCGGATCCACAGAACAGCGAAGCGCACTATCGTCTTGGCGTCGCATATGACCGCACAGGCAAACCCGACCAGGCAAAGGCGGAATACCAGATGCATCAGCAGATCGACGCTGCAAATGCGGCACTCGTCGAAACGCAACGACGCGCGGTGAAGCAGTTCTCGGTTGTTCCGAATGCCTCGTCAGCGCCTGCCAAGGCTCAGTAGATGCACAAATAACTTATGTAGTTCGTGGCTTCGTGCGTTGCACAATTCCATGTCCTTCTCGTATGGTAAGGATTTGATTCGCACTTACCCGAGGAAAGCGCTCTACTAACTGCGTTGTGGGCCACTTAACTTCCACCATGTCTGCTACGGTGGCAGTGCCCAGACCGAAGTGGAGACGCAGATCGCTCTGTGACATAACGCTGGTGCCGCTGTGTACTTCGTCCATCTGGGTATGTTTCCCGGTTGTTACTTTCACCCGGGCGCCAATCGCCGTGCGGTTGCACTTTGTGCCAATTAGTTTGATCTTGATCCAGTTTCCGCGATGACGGCTGACGTTGTGCAGAAGGGATGGAAGATCGTTCATGTTGAGTATGAGCGCGTCCATGCCTCCATCATTGTCGTAATCCCCGAAGGCTGCACCCCGACTTGAAAATTTCTCCGCGATCCCGGGGCCCATGCTGGATGAAACATCCTGGAAGCTCCCATTGCCAAGATTGCGGTACACGATGCGAGGGTTTTTGTAACTCTGCGAGAAATGGTACTTATCAATTTCCGGATAGACATGACCGTTGATCTGCATAACATCGAGCCAGCCGTCGTTATCGTAATCAAGGAAGCCGCAGCCCCAGGCGACATACTGGTTGTTACCACCAACGCCAGCGGTGAAGCTTACATCTGTGTAAGTTCCATCACCGTTGCAGTGATACAGATTTGAACTATCATCCGCGAAATTCGTTTTAAAGATATCGAACCATCCATCGCAGTCGTAGTCCGCCACGGCAACTCCCATGCCTGCCTGCTCGTGTCCGCCGTCACTGTAGGCACAGCCCGCCTCGACGGCAACATCAGTGAATGTGCCATCATGGTTGTTCTTAAACAGGATGCTGGGTTGCGAATCAACAGCCACATAGATATCGGGCCAGCCGTCGTTGTCGAAGTCGTAGGAGACAGCGGTAATGGAGTAACGTGGCCCCGGCTTCAGGATGCCTGACTGATCGGAGACATCGGTAAAAGTCCCGTCGCCATTGTTGTGGAACAGGAGGTTTGTGTCAGGCGGTAGACCACGTGGGCCGCACATGACAGGCACTCCCTTCCACTGGCAGAAGTGACTATCGTCGGACGTGTTCATATGCTGCGGATCAAGCTTCAGATAGTTACAGATGAATAAGTCAAGAAAGCCGTCCCGATCGTAATCCAGGAAGGTGCAGCCCGCTCCCCAGCGCACCTCATCGCGGTAAAGTCCTGCTTTTCGCGTCACATCGGTGAAGGTGCCGTTTCCATTGTTGTGGAAGAGGATGTTCTGGCCCCAGAGGCAGCAGAATAGATCGTCCCAGCCATCATTGTTGTAATCGCCGACACAGACGCCGGTCTGCCATCCGGTAATACCCAGCCCGGATCCCTCTGTCACATCGGTAAAGGTGCCGTCGCGGTTGTTTTTATACAGGTGCGATGTGGGCGCCTCACCCTTCGGCCACTGCGTGTCGAGGCGGTCGCCGTTCGTCAGGTAAATGTCGAGCCAGCCGTCATGATCGTAATCAAAAAAGGCCAGCCCGCTGCCCTTCGCCTCAATGATCGAGCGCTTGTGATCGACGCCGCCCCAGACACTCGGAGATGTGAGGCCAGCTTTCGCGGCGACGTCTACGAACTGCACCGGAGATGTACCCGCAGTTGACGATGGCGTCATAGTCGTTCCGCTCGACTTCGCTATCTGCAAAAGCGACGGGTCGGTCCACTTCCACAGAGGTGTTGCCAGTGCTTCCGTCAGTGCGCTGCCGAGCATAAACGCGGATGTGGCCAGGAATCTCCGCCTTGGTAAAAGCATGACGGCAATTATAGGTGGCTATGGCGGAGCTTCACTACGGTGCCGCGTCGAGTGCTGCGATGCCCTGCCTGGCTGCGGTGTTTTCCGGTTTGAGAGTCAGCAACGACTGCAATGCCTCTCGCGCCTTTGCCCTTTGACCTGTCAATACGTAGAGACGGGCAAGATTTATATACGACTCGTCAAAGGTGGGAACAAGTCGGACACAGGTCTTGAACTGCAGTTCCGCCTCGGCATAATTTTTGTCGTGAACAGCTAGCACGCCAAGATTATTCAAGGCCTCAGGATAGTCGGGTCGCAGTGCGAGAGCCTTACGGAGATAGTCCGCGGCAAGTTTCGATTGATTTTGTTGTGCGTACAGCATGCCCAGGCTGTAGTTAATTTCTGGATCATCCGGCTGAAGCGTCAGTGCCTGTGTCAGGTAGTTTTCCGCTTCATTGAAGGAGCGCATGCGACGGTATACGTTCCCAAGGTTCAGAAGGGCGGTCGCGTAGCCCGGCCGCAGCGCGAGCGATTGGCGGAAACTCTGTATCGCCTCATCCATCTGTCCCTGCTGGCCTGCAAGCATACCCAGGTTGTTCAAGGCCTCTGGATAATCTGGCTTCAAACTGAGTGTCTTTTGCAGATACTGCTTTGCTTCCGCAAAGCGGTTCCTGCGCAGACTCAACGTGCCGAGATTGTAGTAACCTTCCGCGTCATTTGGCCGCGCAGCAACCACTTGCTGGAAGGACTCTGCAGCCTGTTCCAGATACCCATGCTGGAACATGGCCACGCCATAGGTAAAGTCATTGCGAACAAATTGAGCTTCGTGCAAAGTGCCAGGGAAGGGAAGAGCTTTCGCGAATCGTTGCTGCTGCGTTTCCGGAATGGATCGCGCGTCGGTAAGCACCTGCTGCACACTGACTGTGCCCTGGTAAACCTTCACGATCATGCCTTGCCGATCGAGTAGAAATGATCCAGGCAAAGGCAAGTTACGGCGGCGATCATACAGGTAGCGAAAGATGATGTTGTAGATGCCCGCGATATCTTCGGTCGCAAAGAGGACAGGGAAGTTGAATTTCTGCTTTGCGGTATGCTCGCGCGCCTTTTGTATGCTTTCTGCTCGGTCGACATTGACCGTCAGAAGCTCCACTCCTGCCGCTTGCATTCCGCGCTGGTCCCGTTGCAACCGCAGTAGCTGGTCACTGCACGCTGGTGAGTCAATCGACCAGAAGTGGAGAAGTGTCACTCTCCCCTCCGTGGAGGACAACGTCCGCATCGCTCCGGCGAGATCGGGCAGGCTGAATCCAGGCGCTTTCAAAGGATCCAACAGCCAGGTATGCACAGGCTCCGCCGGAGACAAGTGGGAATCGCGTGAGGACTCCGCTGACTCGTGTACAGCTGGACTGTTGCCGAATGGTTTTGCTGTGAAGGTAGTTGTCCCCTCGATGAGTTCCACCTGATGATTTGCTGGCAGGTCTTTGAACTGCTGTACCAGACCGCTGGGCCAATGTACTGTCGCATCGATCGACGTCTGCGCATAGCCAATCCCAAAGAACAGATTCTTCGAATGCTGTGCGAGAAAACCCGAACCAGCCTGCACATAACGCGTCTGCTTTAGATCGCCGGCGATAAGCGTGATCGCCGTCCCGATCGCATCACGATTGCTCTTGGTTCCGTGCAGGCGAAATGCGATGGAACCACCGATGTCTTTCAGCGTGTTGCGAAGAATGCGAATTTGCGGAGCGTTGCGATTCTTCAGAATGATTTCGAGCCGGCCGTCATGATCAAGGTCCGCGAGAGCAAAGGACCGGCTATCTTCCAGAAAGTCCAGTCCCGCTGGTCCGGAAACTTCAGAGAAAGTGCCATCACGATTATTCAGAAGCAAGACATTGCGTTCGTTACCACTCCATGAGTTATCAGTACGGATCAACTCATTCAATGCGTTCCAGCCGTGCTCGTACGCAAGCGAAGGAGTCGCTTCGTCGGACGATTTTCCCACCACCTGACGCCAGAAGAAGCTGCCGAGGTCGATATCGTCGGCACCCTGACCTTTGACGTTCTGCTTTCCTTCCTCGGCTGCCATCCCGCTCTGCACCGGAGAGGTGATGTAGCCGTTTGTGACATAGATGTCCTGAAATCCATCGTGATCGAAATCAAGAAAGTCGGAGCACCATGCCCAGCGGCCCACTTCAACATCTGCTGATTCGCTCACGTTTTGGAATGTGCCGTCACCCTGATTCCGGTACAGGGCATTTCCACGCGCGTGCCTGCGGTACAGTTCACGGATCGCCTCAGGACTCTTTTCGTGAAACAGCTTCTGCTGCGAGACGCGCTGGCCCGCTGCAGACCACATGTTGGCGACATACAGATCAGCGTGCCCATCGTTGTTGAAGTCTGCCCACGCTGCGCTCATTCCTGCTCCGACGTCTTCGACATGAGCATTCGTGGAAACTGCCTTGAACGTTCCGTCGCCTTGATTGCGATAGAGATTGCTGCGCCCGAAGTCGTTGACCACGTAAAGGTCTGGTGAGCCAGTTGTGCCGGATTGTCCCCACGCGCAAGCGAAGCTGTATCGGTCATTTTCTACATGGAGGCCGGATGCTTCCGTCCGATCAACAAAGGCCGCATCGCCTTCATTGTGGAACAGGAAGTTCGGGGGGCCGTTACGCGCGTCGAAGTAGGGCATTGGATAGTGGTACTGATCCAGTCCCAGGTAATAACTGTAGACACAAAAGTAGATGTCGAGGCGGCCATCGCCATCGTAGTCAGCAACAGCGGCATGGGTGAAGGTGCCCTCCGCGGGACGCGCAAACCGGAAGGCATCATGCTTGCGAGCGAACGTACCGTCACCGCGATTGAGAAAGAGCAATGGCCCAGTGCCACATACAACCAACAGGTCCTGCCGGCCTATGTTGCGGAAGTCAGCAAAGATAGCGCAGGCGGTATTATCCAGCACGCCGACGCCGGCCTTCTCGGTTACATCTTCGAAAGTGCCGTCGCCACGATTGCGGTACAAGCGGTTCGGCAATCCTGCTGGCTGACACACATAGAGGTCATCGAAGCCGTCACCGTCATAGTCACCGGCGGCCACGCCATTGTTGCCGTAGACATCAATGCCGCTGGCTCCATCCAACTGCGTGCGCCAGTCGTCTGCACCTCGAAGCAACTGTTCTCTGTACGATTGGGCCTCGCCGAGCGACCGCTGGGTGATATCAACAAACGCGGGGCCTTGTAGAGCCGTTCGTTTTTCCGCCGTCGGCTGCCAGCGGCGTAGCTTCCAACCCTTTGCATCAGCTTCTGAGGAAGAGCGGCTCCAATCCATCTGCCACAATCCAACCCGCTGTTCCCGCTCATCTTTCAATGACGTTGCGACGATGCTGTATCGAACGTTCGTTCGCACGCTGAGAGGTTCGCCCGGGAGTACATCAATCGCTGTGATCTCCAACTCGGCAACTCGAATGTGCAGGCCTGACGGTAGCCAATGTTCCAACTCCTGAACCAGTCGTTCACCCGGTTGCGTGAGCGCAGAATTGAATTCTCGCGCGGAACTGTGGATGCTGGCTTTCTGGCGCAGTACCACCTCGCGCACCGGAACAAACGATGACGCTTCCAGCGAATCATGGAAAGAACTGCGGAGCCTGGCGAAGTCTCGTTGTTTCAGGCAAACGGTCCAGCTGTCGAGAATCAGTCCGATCTCGTGCGCATAGCCCTCAGTGACAAACTCGTCGGAACCCGGGCGCACCCTGCGCAGCACGTCTTCAAGCGGCGATCTAGCCGGATAGCTCGGCTCGTAGCGCAGGTCAGTGAGTGACAACGGCAGGTTTGTAGGCGTCGGGTTTACAGCGAAGTTCCACTCACCGATAAGGGGGGATGAGCGAAGAAGAAGCGGCGCCAACCCCAATCCCTGCAGGAGACGGCGTCGGCTCAAATACTGGAAACCGGTAGGTGGAAGTGCCATGATCCGTGTGCATCAGCTTGCGCTCATGCGCCTGCTGCCTTCCAGCAAACGTAGCATACGTGTGGCCTAACGTCAGCGAACCAGAAGCCGGTGGTTAGGCATGTTGAGCCGGGCTTCAGGTTGTAAATTTATCTCCACCAAAAGGTTGACACGTTAAGAAAAGGGCACTTAGTATGGGCACCTCACACGAGCGGACCCATCGTCGGTTCTCTCTCTGCAAGACTTTTGATTTGCCCTGAAGGGGGTTTTCGGATGGCTTTTGCGCACAGAATACTTAGCGGAATTCGACACTTTCATCTAACCGCTCCTGTCGCCGGCATGGTGTTGATGCTTGCTGTGGGGCCAGCCCATGCACAGGTTGACCAAGGCGCCATCACGGGCGTAGTACAGGATTCCACCGGCGCGGCGATACCGAACGCTCAGGTGAAATTGCTCAACACGGATCAGGGAATCAGCCTTGAATCCCGAACGGGCGATAGCGGCATTTATACCTTTTCGCCGGTTCGTATTGGGCATTACACCATCACTGTTTCAGCGCCGGGTTTTTCTGCGACAACACAGGAGAACCTGACCGTTACGGTCGGTTTGAACCTGAAAGTAAACATCGCTCTCAAAACAGGTTCCACTTCCGACACAGTGACCGTTTCTACGGCGCCTCCGCAACTGCAGGCGGACGAAGCCTCCGTTGGCCAGATCGTGGACCAGCACACCATCAACTCTCTTCCACTCAACGGTCGTAATTTCACCTTTCTGGCTCAGTTGAGTGCGGGCGTCAATAGCTCTCAGGCAGATACACGCGGTAACGCCGCTTCTGGTGCGTTTACTGCAAACGGCCTGCAACCGGCGCAGAACAACTATCTGCTTGACGGAATCGATAACAATTCCAACGCTGCTGACTTTCTGAACGGTACGAATTTCGTCATCCTGCCACCGGTGGATGCTATTCAGGAGTTCAAGGTACAAACGGCAGATTTCAGTGCGGAGCTTGGTCGCTCGGCCGGTGCCGTACTGAACGCCACCATCAAGTCAGGTACAAATTCGTTACACGGCGCAGTCTGGGAATTCTTCCGCAATGACAAGCTGGATGCGGCGGACTGGTTTGAAAACAACAATGGCCGCCCAAAGGGAAGACTTCGGCAGAATCAGTTTGGCGCCTCTATCGGCGGGCCAATCTTTAAGAACAAGGCCTTCTTCTTCGGCGATTACGAGGGTCTTCGGCGTGTGCAGGGAACGGTGCTGCCCGGCTCAGTTCCCACCCTGCTGGAACGCAACAGTGGCTACACGAACCTTACGGACATGATCACGTTGCAGACGGGTGGAAACCGCACGGATGCACTGGGACGCAGCATTCCTTTCGGAACCATCATGGATCCGGCAACCACCAGGGCCGTGACCGCAGGTGTTGTCGATCCTGTCTCCGGAAGAGCAGCAACCACTACTGGCTTCGCTCGCGATCCGTTCGGCACCTGCGCGCCAAGTACCCCGGCGTTCACATTGGCCGCATGTAACCTAAACCAGCTTCCTGCCGGTCGCATTGATCCGAACGCCGTCAAGTTGTTGAATCTTTACCCCAGCCCAACCTCATCGGGATATTCGAACAACTACGCCAACAGCCCGAAGCTGTATGAGCACCGCAATGCTTTCGACGTGCGGTTGGACTACAACCCGGAGGACAAGGATCAGATCTTCGGTCGATTCAGCTACGTGGACGATCCTCAGTTCGTACCGAGTATCTTCGGCGGAATCGCAGACGGCGGAGCCTTCCAGCAGGGCATTCAGACCGCACAGTCGCAGCAGGCGGTACTTGCCTATACGCACGTATTCACGCCAAGCACCATCAATGTGGCTCGTGTCGGCTTCAACCACCTGCACACCACGCGCTCCGGGCCAAACAGCAGCGTGAGCGGCATTCCTGCGCAGTTCGGTATCCAGGGTATTCCGCAGGGTGGTCTTAACGGCGGTCTACCTGCCATCTATATCTCTGGCCTCAGCAACCTAGGCACCAGCGATTATCTGCCCTCCGATGAAGTCAGCCAGACATTCCAGTTTGTCGACGACTTCACCAAGGTGTATGGCAAGAACAGCTTCAAGGCTGGTTTCGAATACCAGAATGTGCACTTCAACACTCTGCAGCCACCATTCGGCAAGGGAGAGTTCAGCTTTACCGGCAACTTCACCGGCGTGCCCAATCAGGCGGGTGATTTGACGGGCCGCGCTGCGTTCCTGCTGACACCTGCGGCTGCCACGGTTCCCAATGGGATTGGCTATGTCGGAGGCGCCAACCAGGTAGAAGCGTCGGCTATCAGCAAGACCTATGACGCACGCGGTTACTATGCCGCTTACCTTCAGGACGACATCAAGGTTACTCCGTCGTTCACACTGAACATCGGACTGCGTTGGGACTACTTCACACCGATCGCAGAGACGAATGGCGCACAGGCGAACTTCGTACAGGGTGGTCCGCCGAATGGCACACCAACCTATATTGTTCCCGCCAGCGGCAAGGCGCCTCGGCAGTTCTCATCCACGGCCAACAATCCGTCTCTGAACGGTGCGGGCTTCCTGGATTTGCTGGCAAAGGATGGTATCAACCTTCTGGTGACGGATCAGTACGGCAAGGGAGTGCTCCAAACCCAGAAGACCAACTTTGCGCCGCGCTTTGGGTTTGCCTGGACGGCAACTCCCAAGCTTGTGATTCGCTCAGGCGTCGGACTGTTCTTCAACGCGTTTGAGAATGCAGGGTACGGACCAAACATTGGACGTAACTACCCGTTCTCCTACTCCTACAACTTCCAAAACAACGGATCGGACTCGGCCCCGTTCGGCACGGGAGCAAACCCATACGGAACGTGCGCGACGGCTGGACCAGGCGGAAGCGCGACCATGGAGTCTGGTCTTACATGTGCGTCGTTTACGCCTTTGGCGGTGCGTGCGTCCGGTATCGGACTATCGGGACTGCAGTTTGATTTCAAAACGCCCAATACCATCAGCAGCAACCTCAGCATCCAGTACGCGCTCACCAATAACATGTCGTTTACAGCGGCTTACGTGTACACGCATGCCAGCCATCTGCAGGCAAGCATCGGAAACAATCGCGTGTCGCAGCTGATTCCTAATGGCACACCGCTGGTGCGTAACGTCAATCAGCCAGACACTCCGACGAACCATAACTACATCCCGTTTCCGGATTTCGCGACCAATGGCAGTTATCAGCGGACGCTGGGCGCGAGTGTGTACAACGGATTGCAGACCAAGCTCGAGCAAAGGCTCGCGTATGGTTTCACCTATCTGTTGACCTACACATATTCCAAAACGATGACGAACTCCGGGGACCTTCTGAACGGAGGCAGCGTGAGCGGCTTCCGGGCACCTTACATCCCTGGATTCGGTACGGCTGCGGACTGGAGCCTGGCGGCATTCGATATCCGCAACGTGTTCCACGGCAGCGGTGGTTATGAACTGCCCTTCGGTAAAAATAAGAAGTTCTTCGCTAACTCCGGCAAGGCGGCCAATGCGGTTCTCGGCGACTGGAGCGTGCAATACATCGTTACGCTTCAGAATGGTCAGCCAGTTACCATCGGCTGCCCGACTGCGGTCACGGCGGGCTCAAGCTGCTATTCAGTCCTTGCTCCGGGACAGGATCAAAAGAGAGGTATACGCAGGGTTGTCGCCGGTAACACTTCAAACCTGTACTGGTTTAACAACCCGGCCGCCTTCCAGCAGCCGTGCCCTTACACCTTCAATGGACCTACACCGACCATTGCGAATTGCCAGATGCTAACAGGTACGCAGGCACTTGGCGCAACCTCTGCTACGACCTACGGACCTCCGTTCAAGCGGTTTGATTTCTCGGTGTTCAAGAACTTCAAATTCAATGAGCGGGTGTCGATGCAGTTCCGCTCTGAGTTCTTCAACATCCTGAACCATCCGAACTTCAACGCACCGGGTTTCGGCGGAAATGGCGTAGTTGCTATTGGCAACTCTCTTAACTTCAACGACACGACGAACTTTGGACGAATCGGTTCAACGCGCGACGCTCCGAACGATCCGCGTCAGATCCAGTTCGCTCTCAAGCTGTATTACTAATCAGCAGCCTGGAGCTTCAGGATTGACCGAACGGTCAGTTCTGAAGCTCCGGGCCTAACTGTTTCACCCAGCTTACTTAGCTTCGTGAAGGAAATGGCTATTCACGGTCGTTCATCTTTTGACCTCTTCGATCCACGCCTCTTGAGCCTCAACAGGCGTGAGTTTCTTCGCGATATTGCCGGCATGGCGCTTGGATCGGCTTTAGTTAGTGGCAGCCCTTTTCTGCATGGTCAGACGATTCGCCAGAAGCGCAAGGTGATCGTGGTGACGTTTGGAGGAGGAGCGCGGGATCAGGAAACGTTTGCGCCCGAGGGCCAGGCGAACATTCCTCACCTGCTGCAGGAACTGGCACCTCAGTCCAGCTTCTTCACGCACATGACGAACCAGGGCATCCTGGGCCATTACGTCGCAACGGCTAGTCTGATCACAGGCGTCTATGAGACGTTTAATAACTTTTCTGCCGTTCCACCGGCAAACCCTACCGCCTTTGAATATTTCCGCAAGGACCTACGAAGGCCGGCATCAAATACGTGGGTCGTTGCCCCCAGCAATGGGTTCAACCGCATTGGTGAAAGCGACTATCGCTCCTATGGTCCGGGCTTTGGGGCAGGTGTCATCCTTCCCAAGCACTTGTTGAGTGCAGCTACTCGCGGAAAAGTCGACAACCTGGACCATATTCTGCGCGATAACTACGAGACTCCACTTTTCACACCAGTGCTGGGAGGCGGGGAAGTTGAACTACAGCAGCTTGAGAATGTCCTGAAGCTGTCCGTGGAAGACTTCATGTCGCATGCGCGGACATTATCGAGTCCAGACGAACTGTCGCTCTACGTTGTGAAGCAATTGATGCGCCAGCAGTCGCCCAGCTTTCTGTGGCTCACGATGCATGACATTGATGTCGCGCATACCGGGGCGTATTCGCTGTATGTTGAGGCGATCCAGCGTACGGACCGGCTGTGTGCAGATCTCTGGAAAGCTGTTCAAAACGACCCGGAGTATGCGGGAAACACCACAATGTTTATCCTTCCGGATTTTGGACGGGACGCCGACTTCGTAGCGGGCGGGAATGGATTTCAGCACCACAGAACGGGTGATCCGGCCTCTCGGACCACCTGGATGATGGCCCTTGGGGCTGGCGTTCGCCAGGGCGTGGTCTACGATCGCGCCGTGCAGTCGATTGATCTGGTTCCCACGTTGGGCTCTCTCATGGGCTTTACCGCAGGCCGCGCACAAGGGGCACCGATTCGAGAGTTGCTTTAGCCATGCTACCCACGTCACTGGTTGCCGGTAACTTTTCGCAGTATCAGCCCGAAGCGCGTGCCATCGCCGTGTCGCATCTGGAACAGTTCCGGCGTATGCCGTTGAGCTTTCTTCCCAGCCTGCTTCAAGAATTAATTGAGTACGACCACAATTTCCCCGCAGAGCGCAATGCTTTGGACCGTGAATTGAATTACCTGAGCAATCTTTCGCCGACGCAGCAGGAGCGGGTGTTTAAAGAGTTTGCACAGATTCGAGTGTCTGAGGAGCAAAGCAAGCTGGATTGGGTCAATCAACCCCTTACGTTCACTGAGGCCTTCTCCGCTAACTTATGGAGCACCCATCAGATGATCGCTTTCCAAAAAGCCGCCGCCACATACAGCGAGGGTTTACACGCGGCTATCCCGGCCCCATTACCGGCTGTACCCAGGTTGGGGATCGCGGTTATCGGTGCGGGGGTAGATTCTTACTCCAACACTCTTTTTGCACAGTTGCGACCGCACGGCACCTACTTCAGCAATATTCAGCCCGAAGGTGGCATGGAAAAGCTGTTGGCGGCAACAGTATCCCGCGCTGAAACCCACCCTATTCCTTATGGGCATTGGTACGTCGATGGCGGTAAAACAGCCGCTACCAATCCATCGCTCGCCTGTGTGTCTTACGCTTCACTCCTGCCGGCGCGCAGAGCTCTGCTGGACAAAATTCAGAACGAAGTAAGCAAGCCCGGTACCGGGCCGGAAAGCCTTCGGAACTACATAGCGCACCTGCAGCCAGAACAGTTGGGACTTGGCGGAGGAACACTGGATCGCTTCCAGATGAAGCTGTTGACGGACGGTTCCGGCACACAGATATTCAGCACCACCTTTGCTCAATGGACGACGCGCGAGGTGCTGCGCCGAGCCGAAGCGATTACTTTGCTGGTGCGATTCGCGCCGAGACAACGGCAAAGACCTATGAATGAGTTGCTTTCGAATCACCAGAGCGACGTTGAACTTGATCCGGTTGGCTCGCTGATCGATGCTGACATGGCCGCATACTACCAGTGGATCAATCAACAGCGGTTGCCCGGACACGACCAATCAGTGTTCCTCGTTTGGTTCGAAGGCCACAACCAGGCGCTCGCAATTGGTCCTACGCTTCCGCGCGGAGTCGAGTCTAAATCTGCGCTTGACCTAAGATCCTTGCTGTCTGTTGCCATGGGCGCCTAAGCTTTCTCAGGAGCAAACCAGAGCTGGTTATATTGGGGCTGCAGCGGGCGACATACTGCATGGCCTTGGTGTTTCCGATAGTGCTCTTTGACTAAGGATAGCCATGCAGGCGCGTTTTGATCTTATGGTGTGACCCGTAGAAGAACCACACCGTGGACAGGTATAGCTGCCTGATACGTAGCGCCGTTTATGGTGACTGGTTCGTGTTTCCAGAGATCACGCACTTTGAATCCGGGACGAGCGGAGATAGCGCTCCAGTCCAGGTTGATGGATGCCGGTGCATTTCCACGATTGAAGAGTCCCACGATAGTCGATCCATCTGCCATGAGACGGGTGAGTACTTCCACAGTTCCTTGCTTCGCTTGACGTTGCACGGGATGCACAGCGGGATCTTGGTCGATCGCGATGACATCTCCGTTCATAAGGATCGATTTTGTTTCTTCAGACATGTTGCTCAGATCATTGCCTGCGATAAGCGGCGCTGACAGAAGTGACCAAAGGCTCATGTGAGTGCGGTACTCGTCCGCGCTCATGCCTCCGTTGCCCACTTCAAGCATGTCAGGGTCGTTCCAGCGGCCGGGTTGGTTGTAGGATGCTATGTCGATCTGCGAGAAACCGATCCTATCCATGGATTCCCATTGATCGCGAATGTCCCCTGTGGTTCGCCACAGGTTTCCACCGGCTTTGTAGCCCCACTTCCACGGATCATTTTCGCCATACTGGCAAAGGCTGAAGACGATTGGCCGGCCAGTGCTCTGAAGCGCCTCTCCCATTTTCTGATAGAGGGCCTGATGTATCTCCGACGTGGATTTGTAGATATTGCGAGCGCTGCAAAGATCGTACTTCAGGTAATCGATACCCCAGGACGCGTACGTCTTGGCGTCCTGAGCTTCATGTCCGAAACTGCCCGTATAACCGGCACAGTTCTTGGGTCCTGGCGATGAGTAGATTCCAAGCTTCAAACCTTTGGAATGGACATAGTCAGCAAGTGCCTTCATGTCGTGAAACTTTTGGTTTAACTGGATGTTGCCGTTAGCATCACGGCCACCTTCCCAGGTGTCATCAATGTTCACGTAAATGTAGCCCATCTTGCTCATGCCGGTGGATACAAGTGCGTCCGCAGCAGCACGTACATCTGCTTCCGTGACGCGACCTGCGAACTTGTTCCAGGAGTTCCATCCCATTGGCGGCGTACGTACCAGGCCGTTGTCCGGCAGGTCGCGCAGTGCGGGAAGTGGGAGCGGCGCCGGGGGCATGGCTGCCTCACGCGTGCTGCGCACCGCTTCGCCGGTCATGGTCTGGCCGCGAAACCCGGTGGAAGTGAGCGTCATGGTTTCACCATGCAGCGCGCCGTCATATACCGTGGGCCGCCCGCCAAAGCCGCCGGGAGCCGAATTGGGCGGCGGAGGTGGTGGAACTGTAGCGAAGTGAACCTTGCCTGCCTCTACGCTGCCCTGCATGGGAATGCCATTCGGGTCGCGACCGTACCACTTGCCCGTCAGGCTATTGCCATTCTGAATTAGTTCAAAGAAGGTTTCACGGAAGGTGCCATCGCCATTCGGGACGCGGAGATCCCAATAGCCTGTCAGATTTCCCTGTGCATGGGCAGCGGCAGCCGTAAGCAGCACTCCAGCGGCGAAACGCACAAACCCACGGCCCATCAGGACGCGAACGCTCATCATCATGACCTCGAAATAGAAAGCCGCAGCGCTGTCTCACGACGGTCGCATGGCCCACTAATGTAACTGAAGGTGATTGATAAAAAGCAAGCGCCCAATGCATGAATGCAAACGGGGGGCGAGAGATGACGTCTTGTTCCTACGGGGCGTCCGGTCAAGATCAACTGGATGCCGAAGGTAGATACTCCTTGCTCATCTCCACATATCCCTCGCGTGCAGTTTTCTTGCCGCGTTCCAGATAAAGAGCTTCATCGCGGGGCTGCCACGTGTCTAGCCCGTCGACGTAGCGGTTGTACATGCAAAAGGCTGCGGCGATGAGTATTGTGTCGTGGATCTCTACGTCGGTCGCGCCTTGTGCACGGGCGGCAGCGATGTCGGTGGAGGTAACGTTTTTACCGCCGCTCTGCACTCTGGCTGCGATAACAAGAAGTGTCTTAAGCTTCTCTGAAATCTCTGCAGACATAAAATCTTCCTTCACGCGCTTGACCAGATCGTAGCGATCGCCCAGGCACGCTGCCGCGATAGCCCCGTGCACGGTTTGGCAGAAGTAGCAGTCATTCAGATAGGAGACATACGTGGCAATCAGCTCGCGATCAGCCTGAGGCAGGGAGTTTGGCGCGTGCAGCAATACCTCCACCAGTTCATTCAGGGGCTTTGCTGTTTCAGGCCGAAACGCCATGGCGCTGCGGATACCCTGTAAGCCTTCAGGAAGTTGAATATGTGGCATCGATCTCTCCCGGTTACTTGGTTGCGACAAAGCATAAACCTGTATCGAACGAAGACGATAGATCTAACCGCATATCCAACTTTAGGTTGAAGACAAAATCGGGTCCCACTAACTACTATTCGCGTGGATCAGCAAACAACTTTGAATTGCCCGCACAAGGACATTAGAACGAATGCCTGATCCACGCACATATGAAATAAGTGACGAACGCTCGATTCGTTATCCTGGCTGGGGCATAGTGGCAGCGGCGTTCGTGGGTGTGATGACGAGTTTCTCGCCTATCGTTCCTTATACCTTCAGCCTCTTTTTAAATCCCCTGCATACCGCCTTTGGCTGGAAGCGTGAAGCGCTGGATGGCTCGTTTGCCATAGCCGCCATGACAGTAGCCGCGGTCTCTCCATTCCTCGGAATGCTGCTCGATCGTTTTCCGCCACGCCGCGTCATCCTTCCTTCCATTCTTGTATTCGCGTTGGCGTTGGCGTCCCTCAGTCGCTTGAATGGCGATATTCACCGCTTTTACCTTACGTTTTTCGTTCTTGGGTTAGTCGCAAACGGTACCGCGCAGTTTGCTTATGCGCGAACGACACTTACGTGGTTTCAGAAACGACGCGGCCTGGCGCTCGCGTTGATTCTGACCGGCAGCGGCGTTGGGTCAATACTGATACCGCCTTTGACGCAGTGGACAATCACACATCAAGGTTGGCGAAGCGCTTACATCCTTCTTGGTGATATTGCCCTGGTTGGCCTGCCGCTTACTGCCTTGGTGGTCCGGAATCGTCCAATCCCCGTTCTCGATCAAGACATCTCGACAGCCGCCGGCATGTCCGTCAAGGCATCCCTGGCGAGCACAGCGTTCTGGGTACTTTGTGGGATCACAGTTCTATCTGCCTTCAGTGAGAATGGACTTGTCACCAATCTTGCTGCAATCCTTACAGGCCACGGAATTAGCTCAGAAAGCGCGGCGCTCGCTCTATCTGCGCGAGGCGGAGCGGGCATTTTAGGCAGACTGTGTGTCGGTCTTCTGATCGACCGCTATTCGCCGCAGCGCATCCAGACAATCATCCTGTTGCTCTCTGCGCTGGGAACACTGGTACTCGCGTTTGCCGGCTCCTCCATCATGGCGTTGCTCGGAGCGACATTGCTAGGAGTGGGCCTGGGGAGCGAAGCGGATGTGCTTCCGTATCTGCTTGCGCACTACTTCGGTCGCAAGCATTTCTCAGTGTTGTACGGCCTCACCTGGACGGCCTATGCAGTAGGTGGCGGCATAGGGCCCATTTTTATTGGTCATCTGTATGACACTGCCGGTTTCTACCATTCGCGCTTTATCGTCTACCTGGCGGGAGTTGCTGCCGCCGCCGCGGCTATGAGCCTGGCACTTCGAAGCGAACGCAGCAGAACCCTACATGCTTCTAACCTGCATTTTGCAACGCCTGATTTATCGGAGGAGTAACTATGCCGCACATCGATTTGCCCGAAGGTATGCCCGGAATTACTGCCGGATTCAGCTTCCGCCCTGAGACTGCCAAGCCTATGCGCGAACTCGCTCATGTGCTTCTGCACACATCGGGCAACGACGGCTTAAGTTCTGCCGACCGCGAACTTATCGCATCGTTCGTCTCGTCACGCAACGATTGTTTCTTTTGCAAGACAAGCCACGGCGCAGCGGCGGCGCACCTTCACGAGGGTGGGGAGCGTGTCGTCGATGCGGTGTGTGCAGAGTACGCCTCAGCACCCATCTCAGATAAGCTCAAGGCTCTCCTTGCCATCGCCGAGGCAGTTCAGATCGACGGGAAACGCGTCACAAAGGAACTGGTCGACAAAGCGAAAGAAGAAGGCGCTACGGACACCGATGTTCATGACACGGTCTTGATCGCCGCCGCTTTCTGCATGTACAACCGCTACGTTGACGGCCTGGGCACTTGGCAGCCGCGGGATATCTCTGCCTACGCGGAAATGGGAAAACGCATGGCAGAATGGGGCTACTCCGGCGAACCTGAACCTCAGAAATGAGGATTGGAGCGATGCCGTGCAATCGCGTAATCGTGTGTCACCGCTTCGTCCATTATCGTGTTCCCGGAATACGCGCAGGAAACGAGCTTCGACAAGCAGGGAGGCTACTCAAAGACCAAGTTACGTACTCACGATTGTTGGTTCGGATGTTCCTGCAAACGAGGCAGCAGCGCGTTTCCTCACGGGGGATGAACTGCCGCAAGAACTGCAATTCATCCTGAAGAAGCAGAATCTGCGCAGCTTTGAGCTGCTGTTGCGGGGCCACCATCTTCATGGTGAATCCAACGACAGGCTGGCGGTTTGGCGGTTGTTGTTTGTTGCGTCACGGATCGCTAACAGGGAAGCGCATGGAACGGCGATACCCGCAACGTAATCACACCATAACCTTCATAAGCATTTGGATCAACTCCTTCGGCGACATGACGGTTAGAAGTAGAGACGCCATTGGTAACAGTGACATGACAATCAGTTTGATGAGATCTTTCGGCGCAACCGGAAGCGGTTTCATGTCTTGGATGATCTGGAAGCTATTGCCTAAGTCTGCAAGGGATTGGATGTCTGCAGAGCCAAGCAGCATTTCATGTCCCGGATTATCACCCTTGATCCACCGCCTTTGAAATGAACCTGTGTAGACGGTAGCGAGTGCGCCGTATTGATGAAGGCTCTGACGTTTTGTCGCCAGTAGCTTCGGAGTGAAAACCATCAGTGGCAGAGCCGCAAATAGAAGGCAGGAAATCGCATAGGCAACAATGGCGGGTGCAAGGTGCTGCAGCTGTATCCCTCCGTAGAACACTTCATTCGCAAGTACTCCTGTGATGCCGCAGGAATAAGCGAAGAAGGTCAATCCAAAGAAGCGTTGCGCTTCGCCCACGAACCCTAATCCGCCGGCCGCATCTGGATGAGTGCCAAAAAGCTTGAGGTCAAAGTTGCTAACGCGTTTCAGAAAGCGAAACCAGAGGAAGATGCGCCATATCCAACGCAAGATGAGGAACTGCATTAAGGGAACGCAGATTAGCAACTGCCACCAACCGGCTCCTGTAAGGCCATAACTGCTGTCAGGCCTTGCAGTGGAATACCACGTGGCTGTATGGACCGCCAGCGTGCGGTAGGTCATAAACGTGAAGCTGTAGGAGAGAATCGCAATTACGATTTCAGCAATGACTGAGTCACGAAGACGTAGGCCATCTTCAACTGCGGCATCGAACTGTTTGTAGTCCTTGGGGGTAACTATGCCGGAAAGCAGGAATTGCTCAGCGGCCTCGGCGATTCGGGGTTCCACTACGAGTTCAATGAGAAGCAATAAAGGAATGCACACAAGGAACCGACTATAGGCGCTGAAGTCGTGCAGAAACGGAATCTTCACGCCAGCGAACGCAGTGCCTTGCAAAAGGGTAAAGACAAGTAGAGGGAGCCAAGTAAGACAAACGGCCGCAAGAGCGCGGCGTTTTGTGAGCAGAGCGTTGGTATGCACTAACCCGATACGTTGCTCAATCCGATAAAGCGGCCCCCCTTCCATCAGAAGGAAAGGGCGCGATTTATGTGTGTGATCCGGATCAGGTATCGCATTCAAGTCCGGAATCATGTTGCTCTCTGCTTCCACGGCTCCCCCCTGTTTGTTCTGCGCTTATATACCCATCATTTGCTGTACTGCCCGATCATTCTTAACAGCGTGAACGAGGGCAGCGTGATCAAGCACTGTCTGATCGCCATAGGCTTCGGCAAAAGTGGCAAGCGCATCATCCAGAACGCCGGAGTTGCCACAATAACCGGAAAGCAATGCTGCGTCGGTAGTACGCGCGTGGGCGCGAGCAAGGATTGCGCCGCATGCCCAAACGTAGAAGTAAAAGGCATCTCCTGAAAGCCACTCGATAGGGATCGAGCCCTTCATGTTTTTCATCTGACGGACGAAAAAAGGTCGGCCGTCGATTTGAGTCCAGCCAAGCATGACGTCAGTGGATGCCTGAAGTGCGCGTTGTCCTGTGACGATGCGTTCTCCTTCGTGAGAAATCAGAACGTGCCCGCGGCGTTCAATATAAGGTGCCAGCGCCGGGACGATAGCTTCCTTTACTTGCAGGAAGAGTGGATCACTATCCGCATTGCCGAAGAGCATGGCCAAATAAGCTCTAGTTCCAACACTGCCGACTCCAACGACGCGATGAGCAACGTCGGCGATTCTGTAGCGCGAAAGCATGAATCTTCGTTCAAGATTCAAAGTGTCGGCGTATTCGATCAGTGCTTTCTCAACGGAGTCGCGGATGGTTGAGTCGACCCGAGTCAATATCGGAGGTTCTTCTCGGAACCGCCAGTGTCCGCTGACCTTTTCGGCCACCTTGTTGAGGAACGTTTCATTGGTCTGACGCTCTGCTTTAGCCGTTGCCTTGGACCAGACCGCTCTTGATTTTGGATCGACTTTTGCCAGTGGATTATCGCGGCCGGGATATGCATGGAGATACCACGTTTCCAAAACGCCGAGTTTCTGGAGGCGATTGAGATTCTCGCGATAGCCACGCACGGTGCGATGGACTGCCGCGGCTCGCTCACGAACGTTGAGACCGTTTTCTCGTGCGGCTAAATTAACACTCGCAACAAGACGCTTCAGATCCCATTCCCAAGGCCCGATCACAGCTTCGTCGAAATCGTTGAGGTCGAAGATAATGTCGCGCTGCGGTGTGCCATACAAACCAAAGTTGTTGATGTGCGCATCGCCATCAATCACGGCCATTACTCCCGTGACATCCGTAGGAGCAAGATCTGCAGACATGACAGCAGCAGCTCCACGGTAAAACGCGAAGGGAGAAGCAGCCATTCGAGCCAAACGCAAAGGGACATACTTTTCCTGACGCCCTTTGTTGCCTTCCATCACAATCTCAACGGCGCCTGGGAAATTTGACGGACGAGACCAGTTGGCATGCATCTCGCGTGGCGACTTCTCGCGGAGAGCCTTACCTTCAGATCGACGTTCTTCAAAAGGGCGATACCCCTCAAACGTGATCAGTGGTTCAGGAGCAACCACCTTTGCCTTCTTTGGCGAAGCTGCGGGAGAGGGAGCAGATCGTGAAGACTTTTTTGCTGGAACTGTTTTCAACTTTGCCATTTGGTACCTCAGCATGATGTGAATTGGCCATCCATACGTACTGAGCCAATCACTCTACTCGGTTCTCACTGAGGCGTCTACGCGAATTTCTACCAGTACCTGTGCTTTCGGCGTCCATAGCGCCATCGCCTGTGTCTGAAGTGCGCAGTCGATTTCCGGCACTTTGGAAGCACGGGGAAATGTACTTGCGAACGACTTGGAATGCGATAGTCGCTCAATTTTCGAGAGACAAGGACTCTGCCTGTCAGCAGGAACTCGTCGCGGCAGCTGTGACTCTTAGGGGAAGCAATGAGCGGCATCTTCGACGGCTTGGACAGCGTATTCCCGACTCCATTGGTGTTCCAATCTGATGCACGCAGATAACAGATGGCCTCCGCTTTACGCGGAGGACATCTGTTATGCGAATGCGCGATGTTCGGGCTTGTACGGGCGGAAGAGAACTCATGCGTTTTGAGCTGAGTCCTGGCGTCCATAGGCCAGATAGAAGCCAGCGGGCACCAGGAAGATTGTTAACAACACAGAGAGTGTCAATCCTCCGATGAGCGCCTGAGCAAGTGGAGCATACGACTCGCTGCCTTCGCCCAGCTTCAGCGCCATGGGAAGAAGTCCAATGAGTGTGGCAAGGGAAGTCATCAAGATGGGGCGCAAACGCACTCGGCAGGAGAGAGTAATAGCTTCTTTAACCTGCATCCCTTGTGAACGTAGGTGATGTGCAAATTCCACGATCAGGATGCTGTTGGAGAGAGCAATACCAGCAAGCATGACTACACCCATCAGCGACATGACATTTAGAGTTGTGCCCCAAAGCAGCAGGGCAAAAATGACGCCAGTAATTCCTGGAGGCAATGCCAACAGGATGATGAACGGATCCAGAAACGAACGGAATTGCGCAACGAGAATCAGGTAAAGAAGAACCACGGATAACGTCAGTCCGATTGCAAAGCTGCGGAACGACGCATTCATCGAGGTGACACTACCTGCAAGCGTTACGTTGATGCCTCGCGGCGGATTCGCCTGATCTACGATCTTCTGAATTGCTGTTGTGATCTTGCCGAGATCTTCTTCCTGTGGACGCACATAGATATCCAGATTGCGGCGAATCTGTGTGTGATCCAACTCTGTGGGCGCATTGAACTGTTCGATCTTTGCCACCATATCGAGACGTGTCGGTTGAGAGATATTTGTGCCATGCAGAGGAATTGCCTTCAGATCCTCAAGCGATTTGATCTGGCCTTCCTTGTACATCACTGTTAGGAAGTAGTTGTTGCCACTATTGGGATCGATCCAGATAGAAGGTGCAATCATCTGGTTCGATGTCAGAGCAGTGATGATGTTGGAGACGACTTCTTTTTCTGTCAGGCCAAGCTCACTGGCGCGCGTGCGGTCCACGGAGATGCGCAGTGAGGGGTAATCAATATCCTGCGGAATATATACGTCAGCAACGCCATGTACCTGACGGATCTGTGACGCCAGCTTCTGCGCAAGACCAAAATCAGCAGTGACGTCGTTGCCAGTGATGCGGACATCAATAGGCGCGGGAGAACCCATATTCAGCACGCCATCCACCAGGCTTCCCGAGGAATAGAAGGTCTGAACTTCAGGGATTTCCTTTGCAATAGCCGCTTTTACCTCGTCGATATAGCGGAAGCTGCTGACCTTGTGGCTGTCGGCAAGAGCGACCTGCGTGAATCCCGTATGCATTGCTGCATTTGGAGAGAAGAGAGCGGAGAATCCCGGATCAACGCCGATATTCGTGACGACCATGCCGAGATCATGTTTCGAAACGATGCGTCGAACAATTGCCTCGATGCGCGCCGCTTCTTCTTCCGTCGCTTCCAGCTTTGTTCCAGAGGAAGCCTTGAAGCTGATGACAAACTGGCCGGCATCCGTACGGGGGAAGAAAGAGAGTCCCATGAAGGGGAAGAGGCAGAGCGACACAAGCAGCAACAGGCCGGAGGCGACCAAGGTTTGCCATGGACGTTCCAGAACCCATGCGACAAGCCGATCATAGCGATGCAGCAGCGCGTCGAATCCGCGCGCAAAAGCAGCGTTGAACCTCGCCCAGACCCCGTGATGCGTGCTCTTTTCATCGGGAGTAATCTCTGCTTCGAATTCTGATGACTCGTGGATCACATCACCATGCGGGCTCTTGATGAAACGTGCACAGAAGAGAGGAACCACGGTCAACGCTACGAAATACGAAGCGAAAAGCGAGATGACAACTGCGAGTGCGAGTGCCGAGAAGAGAAATTTGCTGACACCGTACAGCATAGTGACGGGGAAGAAGACTACAACCGTGGTGAGCGTGCCTGCCAACACGGGAAGAGCAACTTCTTTGCCACCGTTTTCCGCTGCAACTTCAGGTGACTCACCTTCTTCAAGATGGCGGAAGATGTTCTCCAGCACGACGACGGAGTTATCAATCAAACGGGAAAGTGCAAGCGCAAGACCGCCAAGCACCATGCTATTGACCGAACTGCCAGTCATCTTGAGTACAAAGAATGTCGTAAGAAGCGATAGCGGAACAGAAAAGAAAACCGCAACTGTTGCGCGCAGGCTTCCCAGGAAGATGAGAATCATCAGACAGGTAAGGAAGAGCCCCACACCACCTTCGTGGACCAGCGTTTCGATAGCCGTTTTCACGAAGCGAGACTGATCGAACTCAACGTCTGTCTTAAGGGAAGCCGGAACGTCCACCAGCTTCTTCAGCGTGTCTTTCACGCCATTGACAATGGCGATGGTGTTGGAGTCGCCACCCTGCTTGAAGATGGGAAGATAGACACCACGTTGCCCATTCACGCGAACGATGTTGTATTGCAGACCGAATGAGTCTTGCGGCGTTGCCACATCACCCACTCGAACAGGTGCCTGGCCCACCATTTTCAGCGGAACCTGCGCGATGTCAGAGGCACCCTTCAGCATGGAGTTGGTGTAGATGTTGTAGTCATAGCGGCCGATCTGAACGTCACCAGCAGGCAGAATGACGTTGGACTCGTTTACAGAACGCACCACGTCCATGGGGCTGAGCTGATTGGCTTCCAGCTTGTACGGATCTGCATACAGCATGATCTGTCGCCAGCGCCCACCAAATGGCTGCGTTACCGATGCACCGGCGACGCTTGCCAATTGGTTACGTACGAAATTCTGCCCCACATCTTTCAGCTTGCTCTCGTTCAGTCCGGAGCCGCTGAGCGTAACCAGGGCAACCGGTGTGCTGGCAGCATCCTGCTTCAGAACGATGGGGGGATAGGTTCCCGGCGGCATATCGCGAAGATCACTGCTTGCAAGCGAGGAGATGCTTGCCGCGTCCGCATCAGGATCTGTACCCGCGCGGAAATACACCTTAATGAGAGACACGCCGGGAAGGGAACGTGACTCCATGTGATCGATGCCTGAGGCGAGTGTGAACTGACGCTCCAGGTGATAAGTAATGTTGGCCTCAATCTGCTGCGGTGGCATGCCGGAATAGAACGTGGCTACGGCCACAACAGGCAAGTTCACCGCTGGAAACATGTCTACGGGCATGTCACCAATGCTGACGGCGCCAAGGATCATCATCACAAGGCACAGCACCACGATGAGGTAAGGATTGCGGATGGAAAAGGATGACATCGGCTTTCGCTCGCCCTCTCTGTTAGCTGCCCTTGGTTTCATAAGCAGCGGGTTGTGCATCCACACGCTGACCATCCGAGATTCCTGTATGCCGTCCTACGATGACCTTGTCACCTTTATCGAGTCCGGAAAGAATCTCCACGCGATTTGCTGTCTGCAAGCCCACCTGGACCGTGACGAGATGCACAATACCGTCGCGCACTACATAGGCCTGCTGAACGCTGGTTCCTAGTCCATCCACTGCATCAAGCGGCACACTCAATGCAGCAGGACGATTTGCGAGATGGAGATGTACTTCTGCATACATGCCTGGGACCAGGGAACCATCAGGGTTTGGTACATCCACTTCGGTGTCCATGGTTCGTGTCGCAGTCTGTACTGAGTCGGCGTAGCGAGTGACTTTGCCTTGCAGCTTGCGACCGGTGCTTGTGACTTCCACGTCGACTGTTTGTCCATTGCGGATTTCAGCAACAGCATTGACCGGAACAGGAAGAACGAGCCTCAGCAAGTTGTTCTCCACAAGCCGCACAACAGGCATCGCCTGCGTCTGCGAAGAGATGCCTGCCTGAATCATGGAGCCAGTGTTGGCATAACGCTTGGTAACAACGCCAGTAAATGGTGCACGGATCGTCGCATATTGAAGCATCGCTTGTGCGCGTGAATATTCCGATTGTGCTTGTACTCTGCTCTGTTCTGCTGCTTTCAGCGAGGAGTTTGCACTTGCAAGTTGCGCTGCAGCCTCTAATTGCTTTGCCTGTGCAACATCAATTTCCTGCCGTGGCACTAGGCCCTGATCGCGCCTGGCAACATCGCTGATGCGCTTGAACGAAAGCGTTGCGATATTCGAGTTTGCTTCTGCACGTTGTACGGCTGCTTGTGCTGTGATGATGTTTGCATCGGCGGCAGATACGCCTGCCTTTGCCTTGGCAACGTCATCCTGAATTTCAGGTACTTCCAGAGTGGCAAGGACGGCGTTCTGCGCGACGTGGCTTCCTATATCGACGTTGATCGCTCTTACGTAACCCGCGATCTTTGCCATCACGTCCACTTCCTGAAAAGGACGAAATTCTGCGGAAAGCACCAGGTTGTTTTCCAGGCTGGCCGGCGCGGCGATGGCGACAGGGACAACAGGAGTTACCGCTGTAGGTGCAGGTGCCGATTTGCAACCTTGCATCGTTGCCAGCGTGGCCAAGGCAGCCCCAATCAAGCTACTTTTGTTTTTCACGATAGTCGCCCTCTTAGTTCAGAAGTCCTGCTGCAAAATCAAGCTCAGCGTGCCGCGACAGATAGGTATATGTCGCATCGGCGGCACTGATTTCGGCGGAAGTTTCATTCAGTTGTGCTTCGTTCAACTCGACAATGCTGCCCAGGCCAGCGTCATAACGGTCCTTCGCGAGTCGCAATGCTTCTTTGCTTTGCTGCACAAGTCGTGCTGTAACGTCGAGACTGCGATAGGCTTCGTCAGCGCGATACCATGCATCACGCACCTGTTCATTCACTTGCAATCGAAGAGCCTCTGTATCGCGCGTGCGGGCGGTGGCTTCCAGTTGTGCTTCGGCGCGCCGTGCTGCAAACAGCCCGCCATTAAATACGGGAATATTGAGGTTGAAGCCGGCGGCAGCATAGCTGTCATGCAATGTGTGATCGTGATACGGAACTTGTCCGGCCGCTCCCAGAACATTCAGCGTTGGGTAGCTAAGACGCTTTTCCGATTGTGCAAACTGTTCTGCTGCTAATTGCTGTGCGTGTGCGGCACTCAGATCTGCGCGTTGTGTTGTCGCCTGTTGGAGCAGGTCTTCCGGTGTTGGGGGAAGTGCATCCGGAGCGGTAGGCTCACTCAATGCCGCATGGATGACTTGTGGTTCTCCCATTGCAGTTGCAAGCCGTGAACGTTCCTGAGAAACAGCGCTCTGAGCGCGGACGACTGCCAGTTCGGCTTCGCTTTCCAGAACTTTTGCGAAGTTAACGTCCAATGTGGAACGAAGTTCGCTTTGTGCGAGTGCTTCCAACTGTCGAGAGATAAGTTGGCGGTTTTGTTGTGCGGCCTGAGCAGCTCTGAGGACAGCTTCGGCACCAAGTACGCCATAGTAGGCTTCCCGGACATTGAGGCGAACCTGTGCCCGCGTTAAGGTTGCCAGGTCGCTCTGTGCGGCAGATTGATAACCCGTTGAACGGATCAGTGCGCTGGTGCGGCCGAAATCTGTAACCAGCTGCGAAAGATTGCCACCGTACGCAAAGCGATCTGAAACGGCAGATGTAGTGATATTGCCTGCTGCGGTAGAGCTTCCGGTATCGGCTACTAACGCGCCTGTTGCATTGAATGCAATGGTGGGCTGCAGTCCGGAACGCGCTTCACGGATACGCTGTGAGGAAGCTCTTGCGCGAAGTTGCGCGGCGAGTAGACGAGGCTGATTCGCCACTGCAATGCTCTCTGCCTGCGACAGACTCAGCGGTCCCTGAGAGGAGGACACCGCAGTGGTTTGAGCGCATATGGAAACCGGCAGAAAAAGGAGGCAGCTTGTTGCAAGTAAATTTCGAAAGGACATCTGTCGTTACCGGCCTCCGCGGGATGAAAATGAGGCAGCGTTGGCCGCTCCAGGCGGATGAACGACCAAAGTTATGGAGATTTGGCGCATGGACGCGGATGCTCCGGAGCAGATGTGCTCAACCGGAGTGGACCACTATCTTCCCTTACAAAGCCTGACAACTTTCTGACATTTCAAAATGGCACTTGTGTCCGTGTTCCACGTTGCGGAATGATATGAAAGAGGGCAGGGAATGGCGCAGTCATCTTCGAAAATCCTGATTATTGAAGACGATCGAAAGATGTCAGATGCCCTTGTCGCGGGTATTCAGGCAGATGGCTATGAGGTGGTTGCCGCAGGTTCCGCGGAGGAGGGCTTTTTCCTAGTTCACAGCGAACGGCCTGATTTGCTTCTATTGGATCTGACACTTCCGCAGCGTAACGGTCTGGATATTCTTCGCCAGCTTCGCAAAGATGGAACGGACCTGCGGGTTTTGATCCTCACTTCGCACAATACGGTGGAAGACCGTGTGGCGGGCTTGAATACCGGTGCAGACGACTATCTCGGAAAACCGTTTTCTTTTCCTGAGCTACTCGCCCGCATCGACGCTTTGCTGCGACGGTTTCTTCCTTCGAAAGAAACCTCGACTCTCTCTATTGGCGACCTCTGCCTGGATCGCAAAGCGCGAACCGCATCGCGTGGTGGCGATGTTCTTGATTTAACCGCGCGCGAGTTTGATCTGTTGCTATATCTTGCTGAGAATCGAGGACGCACTGTGTCGCGCGAAATGCTGGCTCGGGATGTGTGGAGAGAGATGTCGCGCTTCACACCAATCGATAATGTGATCGATGTGCAGATTGCACGGTTGCGTCGTAAGGTGGACGATCCGTTTTCCGTGAAGCTGCTGCAGACAATTCGGGGATTAGGATTCAGCCTCAGGGAGCCTCTGCCCTGATGCGATGGCTGCCGTCTAACCTTCGATCCAGACTGACGTTCTGGTATGTCGGTGTTTTGGCAGTGCTTCTTGTCGTGTATGCAGCGCTTGTCT
>NZ_JAEDXV010000034.1:0-43659 GCF_036877645.1 Terriglobus sp. ADX1 | reverse complement strand
CTTCAGCTACGCTTCGCTTCGTTCAGGATGAAGGCCTTCGGCCGTTTGAGCTTTGATGATTCCACGTCTCAGATGCGAGACGTGGGGCACCCACCTTAAACGAATGGCTAAGGCCAAGAGCTAAAGGCTAACAGCTAACAGCTAAAGGCGGCAGATGAGGAGTTCGCGCTCGTAGATCATCTCGGGTGGCAGGTGGTCATGGAGCAGGAGGAAGACTTCCTCGTGACCCATGACTTCGCGTTTCCATGTGGCGCGGTCGACCTTCTCGAGTTCGTTGAACTTGTCTTCGGGAAAGTCGAGGCCGTTCCAGTTGATGTCGGTGTACTTGGGAATCCACCCGATGGGTGTTTCCTGTCCACGTACGCGACCACGTACGCGATCGACGATCCACTTGAGTACGCGCATATTTTCGCCGTAGCCGGGCCACAGGAATTTTCCGTTCTCATCTTTGCGGAACCAGTTCACGTGGAAGATGCGCGGTGTGGAGGTGAGTTCGCGCTGCATCTTGAGCCAGTGACGGAAGTAGTCGCCCATGTGATATCCGCAGAAGGGAAGCATGGCCATGGGATCGCGACGCACGATGCCGACTGCGCCACCGGCTGCTGCGGTTTGTTCGCTGCCCATCGTCGCGCCGACATAGACGCCGCTGGACCAGTTGAAGGCCTGGTAGACGAGCGGCATGGTGGTGGCGCGGCGTCCGCCGAAGATGATGGCGTTGAGCGGCACGCCTTCCGGGTTTTCCCAGTCAGGGTCAATGGTGGGGCATTGTGAGGCGGGCGCGGTGAAGCGGCCGTTGGGATGCGCTGCGGGTGTTTTCAATGCCGGTGTCCACGGTTCGCCGCGCCAATCGAGCGCTTCGGCGGGTGGTTGGTCCGTCATGCCTTCCCACCAGATGTCGCCGTTGGGTGTGCCGTTCTTCGTGACGAGTGCCACGTTGGTAAAGATGCTGTTCTTGCGCAGCGTCGCCATTGCGTTGGGATTGGTCTTTTCGCTGGTGCCGGGGGCTACGCCGAAGAAGCCCGTCTCAGGATTCATGGCGCGTAGCTGGCCGGTGGCGTCAGGCTTGATCCATGCAATGTCGTCGCCTACTGTCCAGACTTTCCAGCCATCGAAGCCCGCGGGCGGGATGAGCATGGCGAAGTTTGTTTTGCCGCATGCAGAGGGGAAGGCCGCGGCGACGTAGGTCTTTTCTGTCTCGCCGTTTTCATTCGCGGGCGATTCCACGCCGACGATGAGCATGTGTTCTGCCATCCATCCTTCGTCGCGACCGATGGCAGAGGCGATGCGGAGAGCGAAGCACTTTTTGCCTAGCAGAGCGTTGCCGCCGTAGCCGGAGCCGTAACTCCAGATTTCGCGAGTTTCGGGATAGTGAACGATGTACTTGGTGTCGTTTTGCGGCCAGGGAACGTCCTGTTGCCCCGGCGCAAGCGGTGCGCCAACAGAGTGGACGCAAGGGACAACGCGCTTGTAATCCTTGTCGATTTCCGCGTAGACGGGCAGGCCGATACGGGCCATAATGCGCATGTTCACCACAGCGTATGCGGAGTCAGTGAGTTGTACGCCGATCTGGCTCATGGGCGAGCCAACGGGACCCATGCTGAAGGGCATAACGTACATGGTGCGGCCCTTCATGCAGCCTTTGAAGAGCGCCTTCAACTTGCGGCGCATGACGAAGGGGTCTTCCCAGTTGTTGGTGGGACCGGCGGCGTCTTTTGAGAGCGAGCAGATGAAGGTGCGATCTTCCACGCGGGCAACGTCGTTCGGCGAGGAGCGTGCGTAGAAGCATCCGGGCCACTTCACCGGATCGAGTCGCGTGAAGGTTCCCGCTTCGACGAGTTCATTGCAGAGCAGTTCGTTCTCAGCATCGGAGCCATCGAGCCAGTGAATGCGGTCGGGCTGGCAGAGGTCCGCTGTTTTTTCCACCCACTTGATGAGGTGTCGATTTGTCGTGGGGGGAGTGTTGTTGGGAATTGATGCCATCCAAGGGCCTCCGGAGCGCCTGCGATAGACGTTTGACGCACCGGTCATCATTTTCCTCCTAACAGGACGGCAGGCAAAGTATGCTCGGCGTTAATCGCACACGCGTGCGAAATCTGCCTGGTCGGAAGATAGCGAAAGATTAGGGAATGTACGGAGGTTTTCGGTATCGAAACGGTTTCGTGCGAACGTTACTGCTCGATGCGATTGCGGCCTGCGTGCTTCGCACGATAGAGGGCATTGTCTGCAGCACGCAGCAGGTCTGACGCCGCGCCAATGCGCTGGCCTTCCTGCGTGGCCACGCCGATGCTGATGGTGATGTAACCGAGTTCGGATTTTGCATGTGGGAGTTTCAAGGCTTCGACATCGCTGCGGATTCGTTCCGCCGTTTGTCTTGCGCCTTCGGCATTGGTTGCGGGCAGCAGGACAGTGAACTCTTCACCACCGAGACGTGCCGCGATATCGGTAGCTCGTCGCAATGATTTCTGAAGCGCGGCAGAGACGAGGCGCAGGCATTCGTCACCGTGGGCGTGGCCGTAGTGATCGTTGAGTAGTTTGAAGTGGTCGATGTCAATCATGAGCAGGCTGAACGATGTTTGAGCCCTGTTGTTCTTGTGCCACTCACGATCGAGTGAGATGTCAAGGCTGCGTCGGTTTGCAAGACCGGTGAGTGCGTCGGTGAGCGAGAGCGTTTCGAGTTGGTCTCGCGCTTCCTGCAGCTTTCGTTGTGAATGTGTATAGCGAGTCTGCAAAACCGTGACGCGGATGCCATAGATGACTGCTGCAATCACGATAGCTACTGAACCGATGTAGAAATGAGTGCGTATGACCGCAAGGCCGAGCGCCATCAGAATCAGTGTGAAGAACACGGGGCTGGCATGGTGAATGAATTGTCCCAGAGGTTGTTGGCCGTCGGAATCGCGTTTCTTTGTCGCGGGTGGCTGAAAGATGAGAGCCAGAATGAGGGCGAGAAAAGGCACGTCGCTGAGAAGAGCAACGTAATCCATAACGCCCTGCAAGACGAGATCAAGCTGGTTATAGATGATGGCGCAAAAGCCATATACCCAAAGGAAGATATTGAGTGTGCGGAAGAAGTCGCGCATATCTTCCTGTGCGACAGAGATGAGGCGCAGAGCAGCGGCCAATGCGAGCACCACGTTTTCCGTTGCGTAGGCGAATGCAAGAACGGAGTCCGAGATGGGGTGTATCGGCTTACCCCAAAAAGGAAAGGTGGTGAAGATAAGAAGGTAAGTGAGAACTGCTGCGACCGAGACCTGAACTGTGTCCAACCAGACGAAGAGTGGTACGCGATCCTTTCGCTCTGGCAGTGATATAGCCATAACGATGGGAGCTCCATACAGAAAGTAGGGAAGATCCGCATAGGATGCCTGGGAAATGCTCAAATGCAGAATGACTTCTTCCCACGCTGCGCGAACAGAACCGCATTCCCATAAAAAGATGGCAGCGCTGAAAAGTTGCCAGTAAAGCCGTGTGTCTGGCGGTGCACTTCGTGTGCGTGCCATGCAGAAGATGAGCGCCATTGCGACAACTACGATTGAGAAGACGTGAGAAATGACCGTTCGTTGTGCCGGGAACAGCGCAAGGGACGCTGCATGGACCAAGAGGAAGGTTAGGGCGCAGGCCAGTCCCTGGGGGAGCGAAAGAGATTTCTGTGTGTCGTTCTTCGTGCTCACTCGATGTCTTCCGCCTCTCGATGAGAGGAACAGGTTAGCACTGCTCTTCCAGGGAGCGAATGACACAAAAGAGGCTGTAGAAAGTTTGCGGACGTGATATCAAACTGGCCGGTCTACGCGGCTTTGGCTTTTTCTATGCGCGCGTGAAGCAATTCTTTCGCGTGCTGCAAGACCTTCAACCGGTTTTCCGGAAGGTTTTTACCGGCGCGGTTGATGTAGAACGTGAGCATTCGCATGCCGGATGCAGGGCCTTTGGGTGAGACTTTCTTAGAGGCCAGCTCGCGTGCGATGGTCTCTGCGCTTTTGTTAAAAAGGCCTTCGCGTGGGTATGTAGATTCGGTTGTCACTTCTGCTGACCACTTTTTGGGATGGTCCGATGTATGGCTTGCTGGGGCTTTCTTCGCAGTCTTTTTTATCGCCATGCTGACACCTCGATCCTTATCAAAAGTGTGACGAGCTGTGACGACTGTGTGGTTTTCTGCGGAATTGCTGCTTGAGCAAAAGCGATTGCTCTGGCGCTTTGTGACGCTGAAGCTCAGGCGGATTCCAACATTGGAGGGATGGAATCACTGTCGTCTTTCAGTTGCGTGCCGCTGGCTCCGAGTGCGTAGGACGACTGAATGAGATGCGCCAGGCGGAAGGTGGCTTCGTCATAAGAAAGCCCCGCAGGGCGGATGTTGGAGACGCAGTTTCGCTCCGCGTCTGTGCGGCCGCGTCGCGGGGCATAGGTGAGATAAGCACCGAGACTGTCGGGTGATTTGAGGCCCGGACGTTCTCCGATGAAGATGAGGGAAATGTTCGCGAGCCGTAGTTCGCCGATATCATCCGCGAGTGCGACGCGTGCCTGTGTTGCGAGCACAGGATCGATATCCCAATCAGGGAGAGCTTCACGCAGGCGCGTGAGCATGGGCAACGCATGCAGGCTGGGTGCGAGTGCCGAGAGCCCGTCTGCGACCACAATCGTGATGCGTCGGATGAGCGGTGTTTCCTGCTGTCGGAGTGATGCTACGTAGTCTGGATTGAGTTGGCGTCCAAGGTCGGGACGACGCAGGTATTCTGATCGATCCCTGGCTCGACTGGCTGCCTGCTTTGCGATGAAGCCATGTTCATGCAACTGTGTCGAGATAGCGTCGAGATCAAGCGCCGCATGGACTGCGTCGCGTGCGCGTGCATGATCCATGGTGAAGTCCAAGAGTGGCTTTGTGGGAAGACTGACTCCTGCACGCCCTAATGCAATGCGTGCAGAGGTCCACTCGCTCAATGAGGACCAAGACTCGGAATTGACAAGCGAGCGTTCCACGAATCTTTACGCTCCTGCCAGCATGCGGGCAAGGCTGGGACTGGATAAAACGAATCGGCCATTGGCATCCACAATCTGCATTTCGCTGAGCCACTCTTCAAATTCCGGCGCGCGCTTTAAGCCCAGCACACTGCGAACGTAGAGGGCATCGTGGAACGACGTGCTTTGGTAGTTCAGCATGATGTCATCGGCACCCGGAACACCGATGATGAAGTTTACTCCTGCTACTCCCAGCAGTGTGAGCAGCGTATCCATGTCGTCCTGATCTGCTTCGGCGTGATTGGTATAGCAGACATCGCATCCCATTGGCAGGCCAAGCAACTTGCCGCAGAAGTGATCTTCAAGGCCAGCACGGATGATTTGTTTGCTGTCGTAGAGATACTCCGGGCCAATGAAGCCAACCACGGTATTCACAAGCAGAGGACGGCACATGCGAGCCACAGCGTAGGCTCGCGCTTCGCACGTCTGTTGATCCACGCCAAAGTTTGCGGACGCGGAAAGAGCGCTGCCCTGGCCCGTTTCAAAGTACATGCAATCCGTGCCGATGGTGCCCCGCTTCAGCGAGAGCGCAGCTTCTTCTGCCTCGCGCAACATGGAGAGCGAGATGCCGAAGGATTCATTAGCCTTTTGTGTTCCGGCGATGGATTGGAAGACAAGATCGACGGGAGCACCACGCTTCATTGCCTCCATAGTGTTCGTGACGTGCGTTAGAACGCAGGTTTGCACTGGAGCGTTGAAGCGAAGACGGAAATCGTCCAGCAATTGCAGCAGACGGATGCTGGATGTCACGCTGTCAGTGGCTGGGTTGATGCCAATGACAGCGTCTCCACAACCGTATAGAAGGCCATCAATGGTGGAAGCGAGGATGCCCTTTGCATCGTCGGTGGGGTGATTCGGCTGCAGACGGACAGACATGGTGCCGGGAAGGCCGATGGTGGAGCGGAAGCGCGTGACCACTTTGCAGCGACTGGCCGCGAGAATCAGATCCTGATTACGCATTAACTTGGAGACGGCAGCGACCATCTCCGGTGTGAGTCCGCGGCTGACTGCAGCAAGCGATTCCGGTGTTTGTGTTTCCTGTAAGAGCCACTCGCGAAGCTGCCCCACAGTCAGGTGCGCGATGGGAGCAAAGGCATCCTGATCGTGGGTATCAACAATGAGACGCGTTACGTCATCCTGTTCATACGGAACGACGGCTTCCTGAAGAAAATGCTTCAGCGGCACGTCTGCAAGCGCATAGCGTGCTGCTGCCCGAACGATTTCAGACTCTGCGGCCACTCCGGCAAGGTCGTCGCCAGAGCGTGGGGGAGACGCCTTCGCAAGCAGATCTTTCAAATCTGCGAAGGCGTAGCGGGTTCCCTGAATGGTGTGGGCAAAGCCCATGCGTCAGCCTCGCGAAGTGTTGCGTTCCGCACCGATACGGCCCGTCACGCGCAGCAGCAGATATCCCGCGATGACCGTAGCAAGGAAGATCGTCGCAATCAAGCGGTTGTAATACACGACACTTGCAAGGCAGATGATGACGCCGAGCAGTGTCCAAAGAGGGGCAAAGGGATACAGCCGTATGCGGAAAGGTCTCGGCATGTCTGGCTCTGTTTTGCGGAGACGAAAGAGAGCGAGCATGCTGGTGGCATACATGACCAGCGCGCCGATAACGGACATGGTAACAATGTTGGCGGTAAGTGGTTGGCCAGCGATCACGAGCCATGAATCGCTGTAGATGGCCGCAATGCCCACGACGCCGCCCGCAAGAATTGCGACCCAGGGCGTTTTGAATTTGGGATGGATTTTCCCGAAGATTTCCGGAAGATAATCGGCGCGCGCCAGAGCGTAAATCTGCCGGGAATAACCAAAAATAATGCCGTGCAGTGATGCGATAAGGCCAAAGAGTCCGAGCCACACCAGCATGTGGAGCCATCCGCTGGAGGAGCCTACGATCATCTTCATTGCCTGCGGCAATGGGTCGTTGATGTTGGCCAGAAGACGCCAGTCGCCTGCGCCGCCTGCCATCAGCATGACTCCGAGGGCCAGCAACAGCAGTGTCGCAATGCCACCCAGATATGCACGCGGAATGGAGCGGGCGGGGTTTTTCGCTTCCTCTGCTGCCATGGCTACACCTTCAATTGCAAGGAAGAACCAAATTGCGAACGGGACAGCGGTGAACATGCCGTGCAGCGTGCCGAGTGTTAAGTGGTCTTTGCCGGACCATCCACCGGAGAGGAAGTTGGACAAGTGGAAGCCCGGAGCGACCACACCCATGAACACGAGCAATTCTGCGATAGCAAGCAGAGTGATGAAGAGTTCAAAGCTGGCTGCAATCTGCACGCCGACGATGTTGATCGTCATGAAGACGAGGTATGCGATGGTGGCCGCGAGCTTGGGAGACAGTGAAGGGAACTGCACATTGAGATACGCGCCAATGGCTAACGCGATAGCAGGCGGGGCGAATACGAATTCAATGAGTGTCGCGATACCTGCGATGTATCCGCCGACGGGGCCGAACGCTCGTTGCGCATAGGCAAACGGGCCGCCAGCATGAGGAATTGAAGTGGTGAGCTCTGTGAAGCTGAAGATGAAGGTGCCATACATGGTGGCCACGAACGCCGTGGTGATGAGAAATCCGATAGTGCCTGCACTTGCCCAGCCGTAACTCCATCCGAAGTATTCGCCGGAAATGACAAGGCCAACGGCGATGCCCCACAGTTGCCACGTGTTCAGTGTTGCCTTCAGATGAGAGTGCTCTTCCATTCGCTCCTTCGCTGCAGAACAGGGAAATTGTGTGTGTGTGCGCTCATTATGCTCATATTTGAGTGCAGGGACTATTGAAATTCGGCAATTTTCGGAAATGCTGTTTATAACATTTTGCTGTGTCGCGGTTGTTATCGGATAATACCCACCATCATGGCAGCTTTTACGGAGGTGGCCGCGTTACCTTGTTCGCCTGAAAAGGCGGAGGTGTATGCGTGCGCGTCGGACGACGCGAATGCGCAAGCGCGTAGCCTGCAGGGATGGTCACAGCTTTATGACCAGATCTCTCCTGGGAGTTTTCATGGTGCGATTGAGGGTATCTGCACCGATTCGCTGCATGTGTTTCGCGAGGTCACAAACGCGCGGTTACGACAGTCGTGCGTTGTGAAGTCTGATGCCTGGTGGTTTGGGATTCCTGTGCGAGAGGACGTGTCGTTCCGTCTGGATGCGCGGATGATCCCGTGGGGTGAGATTGCGATCCGCCGTGGACATCAGGTGTTCGAGCTAATGACACCCGCATCGTTTGAGATCTTTGGCATCGTGGTTGAGCGGAAAAAACTGGAAGAGCACTTGCGTCTGTTTCACGATGTTGCTCCTCCCGATGACCATGACGATCTGTTGCGGGCGGCGCCGCATGCACGAACGCGCCTGCGTACACTTTTGCATGAATTGTTATCGCAAACGCTGCTGTATCCGGAAGTGGCGCAGAGCGTGAATGCAAGAGAAGCGATGGAGCAATCGCTGATGGATGCGGTTGCAGATGCGTGTCGTGAGCGCAGTGCGAGTTATGAAGTGAGCAAGGCCGAGCGCCAACAGGCTAGCCTTGTCCGCGATGTTCGCGAATACCTGCTGAGCCTGGATGACCGCGTGGCTTCTGTTCCTGAGCTTTGTCGTAACTTCAACATCAGTCGCCGCACGCTGCAGTATGCATTTGAGCAGGTGCTGGGTATGGGGCCGAACGCATACCTGAAACTTCTGCGGTTGAATGGCGTGCGACGTGATCTGGGCAGACGCCGCGCGCTGAACAAGTCTGTGCAGCAGGTGGCGGCGGATTGGGGTTTCTGGCACCTCAGCCAGTTCTCAAAGGATTACAAGCAGCACTTTCTGGAACTGCCTTCGTTAACGCTTAAGCGTACGCAGGATGCTCGTCCAAGATGAAAGTTCTGTGACAAAGGCGTATTTCCTCCGCATTTTGCCGAAATTAGATAACGGGACAGGGCCACGGCTGGCTATGCTGCATTCACTTCCCCATGGTGCGAATGCCCGTTGCAGCCTTTCTGTAGCGATGTAACTGGCTTTGGCCACCATGGACTTCTTGGAGATCAGGATGTCTATCCGTAGGCTTGCGCCAATTTCGATCGCATCGGTGTTGTTATGTAGCGGTACGCTCATCGTCCACGCCCAGTCCACCCAGGGAACGATCCTGGGAACCGTGAAGGACAAGAGCGAGGCAGTGGTTCCCAACGCCGAAGTGAAGCTCACGGCAACTGATACCGGCACCATCAAGACTGCGAAAACAAATTCTTCCGGCAATTATCAATTCCCAAATCTGAATGCAGGCTCCTACACGCTTGAGATCACGGCTCAGGGATTTGCAACGCAGAAGGTATCGAATCTCCGATTGACGGCGCGTCAGGAATTGCGTGCTGATGCAGCGCTCGATCTTGGATCGCTGGCCCAGGAGACATCCGTCAATGCCAGTGATGCGGGCGCAATCCAAACGGAATCGCCCTCCATTGACGCGACACTGTCTGCCACCGCAGTGCGTGATCTGCCTGCGAACTATCGCGCCAGCTCAAATGGCACCAGCCCGTTGACCATGATTCAGTCGCTGCCTGGCGTGCAGGGTGATAGCAGCGGCACGTCGTTCTCGATTCAGGGTGGTCTGCCGTTCCAGACGGAAGTGACCGTTGACGGTATTACGACACGCAGCGCTACCGGCGGAAATTCGCCCATCCAAAATGCGTTTCCTTCCGGCGATTCCATTGCGGAAATGCGTGTGGACGGCGTGATGAACAACGCCGAGTTTGGCCAGCCGGGCGAAGTTACCTCCACCACCAAGGGTGGAACAAATCAGCTTCATGGATCGGCTTTCTGGTATCACCAGGATGCTTCGCTGAACGCCAAGGCGTATGGTGCGCTGTCGAAGGCAAAGCTGGTTACGAATGACTACGGCGGCACAATCGGCGGCCCTGTTGTCATCCCGAAGCTATACAACGGCCACGATAAGACATTCTTCTTTGGCACGTACGAGGGCTATCGCAACCCGCGCACTACCTCGGTGCAGTATTACGTTCCTACGGCAGCAATGAAGAAAGGCGACTTCACGCGGGTGCAGGGTGTTTCTTCGCTGAAGAACCCATACACCGGTGGCACATATGCCCTGGGTGCGGTGCCTATCAATGCGGTTGCGGCGAAGTTTCTGCAGTTCTTTCCCGATCCGAATATTGGCGATACGTCAACGTATGTTCCTGGTCAGTACAACTACTCCACGAACAAAGACACGTCGCTTTATTCGGAGCAGTTTGACGTCCGTGGCGATCAGTACTTTGGACAGAAGGCAATGGTGTTTGGCCGCTTTTCGTTCAAGAATCACAACCCGCACAGTGCGCAGCCCCTGAACGTTCCTTCCAGTGAAAATTCTGAGAAGGACCGTATCTTCCTTGTCGCTGGAAACTATAACTTCACGCCAAACCTGATCAATGAATTCCGGTATGGATTTACTTTTTCCACTCAGGGAAACACGAATCCATTTGACGGCAAGACGTTTACCCAGAACTCTGGTCTCCAGGGCCTGCAGAACCTGTTTTACAACGGCCTTCCAGAACTCGATTTCTCTTATCTGACAAAACTGGATGCTGACCGCCTGACGTCTGTTTCGCAATCGCGTACACATGTGTTCACGGACAATCTGACATGGGTGAAGGGCCGTCACACGATGAAGTTTGGCCTGGACATCCGCAGGATTGAAGCTCTTACGCCGCTTGGCTTTAATGGTGCGGATAACTACGGAACGTTCGATTATTCTTCGGCGAACTTCACGGGTAATGAATTTGCAGACTTCCTGATTGGTACGCCGAACACGACTTTCTACGACGTTGTGCAGTCAGATAATGACGGCAAAGCCAAGCACTATCACTTCTACGCGCAGGATCAGTGGCGCGTATCGGACAGCCTGACGCTGAGCTACGGCATCCGTTACGAGTTCCATCCGGCGTATCACGATCCGTCTGGCAACATCGGTAACTTTGATCCGTCGGTTGCGAAGTCGGGCCGTGTGATCTATCCGACGGGTAAGGGTGCGCTGGTTTCCACCGACTATCTTGCAAGCTTCAACTCCTGCGGTCTTGGACAGACTTCCGGTGTGCCAGCGCAAAATGGAGCGCCTTGCACGCCTACCGTGGACAACACGCAGGCAGGACTCCCGGATGGATTGCGTACCGCAGTGCGATTCCGTTTCGCTCCGCGCTTCGGCTTTGCGTATCGCCCCTTCGGCAGCAACCGTACTGTAGTTCGCGGTGGTTATGGCTTGTATAACATCACATTGTTGGGTTCTAACTTCTACTCGCTGACGGGTACGCTACAGTCCAACACGACGCAGTATGCGAATACGCAGACGGCAAGCGGTCCTTCTTACACCTGGCCAGCTATCTATGCGGGTGCAGGCACCAGCTCCAATGCTGTGAGTGGCTATGGCCAGGCCTACTTCGGTACAGCGAATGATATTCACTGGAACGATCCGTACTCACATCAGTTCTCTTTGTCAGTGGATCGCGATCTTGGAAAGGGCTACGGTCTTCGTGTGTCGTACATTGGCATGACGACCAAGCACCTTGTCTGGGCACCGAACCTGAACGATCTGCCTTACTCGTCGACCACCTCTGCATACAACCAGCCATTATCCGCGCGTCTGTTCCCGAACTGGGGTGTTATCAACTCTCGCTCAACGGGAGCTGATTCGAACTATCAGTCAGGCCAGATCAACTTCCATCGCGCCAGCAGCAATGGCCTGACGATTGATTCGACCTACACACTGGCGAAGAATCTGGCTAACAATATGGGGCCGGGTTCGAGCAGCTTTGCTGGTGAAAGCGGTGGTTCGCGTGCAAGCTATGGACTGGATCCGAATGTCGATTTCGGTCAGGCCTATGGAACGCGCCGTCATCGCTGGAACACAACGTTGGTGTATGGCCTGCCGTTTGGCCGTGGCAAGCAGTTTGGCGGAAAGATGAATCGCTACGCCGATCTGCTGGTTGGTGGATGGCAGTTGAGCAGCATCTTCGTTGTGGAGACCGGACCGTTTCTGTCGCCGTATTTCTCCAGCGGCCAGGGTGATCCTTCCGGTACGGGTTCAGGTCTGAGCTCGTCCGCGGTGGGTGCGGCGTATCCAGGTCGTTCGCAGAAGGTGGATCGCGTTGTGGGAGTCAGCGTTGTTCCTACTCAGCGTTCTGCGAAGAAGTGGTTTAGCTCTGCAGCGTTCACGTGCCCCGGCAATCCGAATTGGGTAGCTGGCACATCCTGCACCACAGGACGTGGAAGGGCAGGCGATCCCGCTCCTATTGGCCGCTTTGGCAATGCGCAGAACGGTTCGGTTGTGGGCCCGGGTCTGGTTAACCTTTCCACTGGTCTAAGCAAGCAATTCGCGATTACAGAACGTGTTTCACTGCGAGCGGAAGGTACGTTTACGAACGTGCTGAACCACACCAACCTGGGCAATCCCAATATGAACATTTCCAGCACGGCGTTCGGTCAGATTACGTCGACGACTGGTGTGGACTTTGGCGGTCCGCGTACCGGACAGGTATCGATGCGTCTGCAGTTCTAATCAACAACCAATCACAAACACGATGTACAACGTAGCACCGAGGCGAGCCGGGAACATTCCGGCTCGCTTTAGTCTGATAGTGCGGGAGTGGATGTAAATGAGAAGCAGACGAGATTTCCTGAAGATGGCAGCGGCAACGGCGGGCATGGGAATGACCCCACCTGCGATTGGTCGCGCGCTTGCCATTGGGCCAGATAGTAGAACCGGCACCATCCAGGATGTGCAGCACGTTGTGATCCTGATGCAGGAGAATCGTTCCTTCGATCACTACTTCGGATCGCTGCGCGGTGTGCGCGGTTTTGGTGACCCGCATCCGTCTCCTACGCCCAATGGCAAGAGTGTCTGGCATCAGCCAACAGCACAGGTTAAGACAAAGCGTTATCACGATCGCGGCTTATCGGCTGATGCGACTCATGTGTTGCCGTTCTATTTGAATCCGAAGCAGACGACAGAGTTTCAGGCTGGTACCGATCACGGGTGGAGCAGCGGACATCTTGCGTGGAACCACGGTCACCATAACCAGTGGGTGAATCAGAAGCAGGATGTTCTGACCATGGGCTATCTGAAGCGCGAGGATGTTTCCTTCCATTACGCGCTTGCTGATGCCTTTACGTTGTGCGACGCCTATCACTGCTCGGTGCATTCGAATACTTGCCCGAACAGGATTTATCTGTGGAGCGGAACGATTGATTCGCAGAACCGCCTTGGTATCCGGAGGAATGGACCAGGGCTTGAAGAGCGCGGGAAGACCAACGGTTACACGTGGACCACATATCCGGAGCGCTTACAGAAGGCAGGTGTAAGTTGGCGCGTGTATCAGGGCGGCACTGGTGAGCCGGGAACGCCAACAGATAATTACACAGATAACTCACTCGAATTTTTCGCGCAGTACCAGGTGAAGGAAGGTGCATCGCCGAAGAGTGAATTAGTACAGCGTGGTGTGACGGATCGTACGCTGGTGCAGTTCAAGGAAGATGTGCAGAAGGGAAATCTGCCGCAGGTCTCCTGGGTAGTTGCTCCCTACAAATACTGCGAGCATCCTGAAGCTTCGCCTACAGATGGCGCATACTTCATCTCGCTAGTGCTGGACGCGCTTACATCGAATCCCGACGTATGGAGCAAGACAGTTTTCTTCATAAACTACGACGAGAACGACGGTTTGTTCGATCACATTGTTCCGCCGATGCCTCCATCGACTTTGCATCGCAATGGAGGTGGGCTGATATCCGCTGCGTTGGAGTCAAACCTTGAGGATGAGTTCCTGAACCTTGATCTTTATCCCCACGAGATGCATCCGTTGATTCCGGGCGCTGATCCTGGCGGGCGTCAGCCCATCGGGCTTGGGCCACGCGTACCTATGTTGGTAGTCTCGCCATGGAGCAAGGGCGGCTGGACATGCTCGGAGACCTTTGACCACACATCGGTTCTGCGTTTTCTGGAGAAGCGTTTTGGTGTGGAGGAAACGAACATCTCTCCCTGGCGGCGCTCCATCTGCGGTGATCTCACCTCGGCCTTCGATTTTGCGCAGATGAGTGATCGTCGCATCGTGTCTTATCCCGCGCCACAGCCCATTGCTTCGTCGCATCAGCCATACAGCATTCCTGCCGTGCAGAAGATGCCAGAGCAGGAGCCGGGCACAAGGCCTGCGCGCGCGATTGGCTATGTGCTGGGAACGCAGGTTCGCCACGAAGATAAGAAGCTATGGCTAGACCTCCGCAATGCAGGAAGCATTGGAGCGGCGTTCTATGTCTACGACCAGAAAAATCCAGCAATGCATCCGCGCCGATACAGCGTGGCAGCGGGAGATACGTTGTCTGATTTCTGGGAAGTGTCCAACGGCAGTGAGTTTGATCTGCAGGTGCATGGTCCCAACGGCTTCTTTGCACGTCATGCTGGAACATCGGAAGTGGAGCAGCTGGACGTAGAAGTTCGTCAGGATGCCACGAAGCAGATGTTGCGAGTGAACCTGAAGAATCCTTCAGGAAAAGCCGTTTCCGTGGCTTGGGAAGAGAAGCACACCGAGGTAACAGGGCAAGATGTTTCGGTGGCACCCCGAGCTAACGCATCGTTTGAAATACCACTGGCTGGCAGTTCGGGCTGGTATGAGCTTTTGATCCACGAAGCTGGTTCACCTGCTTTGTTGAAGATGCAGCTTGCCGGGCATGTAGAGAACGGTCTTTCGAGCCAGACTCAACCGATGCCTGGTTGAGTCCGGTGTCTACACTAGCCACGCGACTTGAAAGTGTGGTGTCGTTGCTGGACAAACCAATTGCGATTACCCATATCCCCTATGGGTAATCGCGCCGCGCGACCGCAGATGGGCTGTATTCCATCTCAATCTTGTTTGGCAAATTCCTTACTGGCATCCCGGGAAAGGATCTTTAGCGCAGGGAGGAAATCCCAGCTTTTCGAGGGATGCCAGAGCACTTATCTGTTCGAGATGTCTGGAACAAAACGAACCGCAACCATCGTGTTGCCGAATCCCGGTCCGAGTGGTCTTACTGCCACATGCTCTGCAGCGAATGCTTCGCTGGTCCAATTCCATTGGTTATTGGGAATCGTGAAGAAAACGTGTTCGCCTGGCTGGCCAATCAGGGCTTCGTAGGGAAGGATCCGATAACCAGTGAAAGCGGCCATGTGAACAGCGTTGAGCGAGATGGTGTCATGGTGATTCCAACGCAGCTCCTGATCAAATGAGTAGACGAGTGCCATCCTTGATCGGAGATAAGGATCAGGCTCGTAATACGATGCGTAATCGAACTTGCCGAGGTCCTGAAAGTAGAGCAGCTGAGTTGGGCTTGCAAGAAGCGCATGCTTAATCTCTTCCGACAACATTAAGGAAGCCATCTTGCTCTGCGTCGCTTTGCGCTCGCTCAGAATTCGCGCGACCCCGGACACTCCGAGCAGCACGAGCACCGAAGCTAAAACAAGGTTGCCGAACCGTTTGTTGGTCAGCATTGGCGCGAGGCTGAGCGCCACTAAAGCGGATACTCCAACCAGCGCGCAAGCAACGTAGCGGAGTTCAATCACGTGCACCACGAACCGCGCCAACAGATAGCCGAAAATCGGCAATGCCGCGAGCGCGACTAGAAGGACGAACTCAGCACGCTCCTTCTCGTAGGCCCCCTCTTGCCACTGCCGAAACAAACTCCAGAAGATGCCGAGCGAGGCGAGAGCGAAGATGCCGAGAACGGCGTATTGAGCTAGTTTGGGAAACTGCGTGTAGTCCAAAATCAGTGCGCGGTATCCCTGCGGAATGACCCTAAAGCTTACAGCATTCAGGATCGAATAGTGGGTACGGAACTTGCCTGCTGCCTGCGTAAATGGAAGTGTGAAGACGATACCTGCTATACCGACTGCGATAGCCCCAACGACGGGAAGGTCCAGCCGCTTGCGCTCCAAAGAGCGAAAGAGCTCAGCCAGGCAGAGGGGTACAAGGAGAAGGACAGCATAGTAGTGGGTATTCAGTGCAACGGCGATAGCCACTGCGAGCGCTATGAGCAAACCGGTTCGATTACGATCCTTTCGAATCGCCGACTGCCAAGTCACCAGGATGATGCCGCACAGGCCAAACAGCATGCCGTAGGGGCGCCCCTGCACGGCATAAAAGAGACCGTCGACGCACCCGGCAAAGGCCAGAGAGAAGATCGCCACGCGCTCGTTGGAGATCCGTCGTACATAGACGAAGAGGCAAGCCTGCATCGTCAGGTAACCGATGAGAGAAGGCAGACGAAGCGCGAGCGGTCCAGCCCCCAAGACGCTTATCGAAAGATGGGCAACGAAGTGATAGACAAGCGGATCAAGAGCGAGCGGCGTAAAACGCTGGATATGAAAAATCTCTGCAAAGTTCATCACATCTGTCTGCAATGTGTAGAACTCGTCCAGCGCAAACATCCTGAAATGTGACCAGATGAGCGACACGACGAACGTCAGCAGTAGTGCAGCGATCGCTGGCAACGGCAAGCCGAGGACATTACGGCTGCGCGAAGCAGGTTCCATGAAGCGCTGCCCGGTATTGGATGGCCTCATGCGCAGGTTGCCTTGACAGGTGAGAGATTGAACCAACTCATCACGGTAGCTTATACCACATCGAACAATGCACCACCTACGAAGTCTTTCTGGACTATCAAGGTGGACCAAGGACAAAGGTGCATGGATCAGTGCGAACAATCTTGGACGGGCCGATGGCGGGCGGGCGGGACTCTTATTGCCGCGGTAGTGTGAACCAAATCAATGATTTGTGGTGTTGATTCCGGGCTGGATACCCTCGAATGTACCCCGTGTAATATTTTCTCAATTTTGGGATAGTGCAGGTGAGCCTTTCTTGCACATCGTCCTATGATGCTGAAGATTTTAGAAGGTCATTGCCGTTCCAACAGTGCGGTTGGAGCACAGTATGTAAGAACTGAAGACTTCGTTAGCAACAGTCGGAGAGTTTGCAAATGCTGGATCGGCTTGACACCGCGTCTCGTAGCTTGCGGTACTCGCGGTTGGTTCGTTTTCGTATCAGGCAAGATTCAGTCGCGAAATCGATAACCGATATAGCTATCTGTGATGATGTATGTGGGATTGGCTGAATCGTCTTCGATTTTCTTGCGAAGCTGATTTACGAGAGTGCGGAGATACTCGCGCTCTTCTCCATATTCGGGTCCCCAGATCGATGACAGTAGCCGGTGGTGAGAGATAGGTCGACCGGCGTTCGCCATGAGTTGGTGCAGGAAAGCAAATTCTTTCGGCGTCAGGTGAACTTCTGCTCCCTTCTTCTCGACGCGATGCCGTAACACATCCAGTTGAATATCGCCAACTGCAAGCAGATGGGAACTAAGTGAATTCGTATTCTTCGCACGCCGGATAGCGGATCGGAGCCGTGCAGTAAGTTCGCGGATCTGGAAGGGCTTGGTGACGTAGTCGTCGGCTCCGAGGTCGAGCGCGCGAACCTTGTCATCTTCATCATCGCGGACCGTCAACATGATGATGGGAAGTGCGGGGAAGGTTTGAGAGACCTTCTTGCAGGTCTCCATGCCTCCCATACCCGGCATATTGATATCGAGGAGGACTGCATCGTATTCTGCCATCGCCAAACGTGACAGTGCCTCTTCTCCGCTTCTTGCTTCCCCTATCGCAAAGCCGAGCGCTCCGAGTGTCTCAAAGAGACTCTGGCGGATTCCGTCATCGTCCTCGACGATAAGTACCTTGTCTTTGGTTCGCATTTCTAAAGGCCTTTCTGTGGGAATGCAAGGAAGAATGTCGTGCCGACATTCTGATCGCTCGTAACCCAGACGCGTCCTTGATGGGCTTCGACGATCTGCCGAACCACAGACAAACCAATGCCCGTCCCGGAAGCTTTATGCGCCATCTCTGGAGAGCGATAGAAGCGCTTGAAGATCTTTGTCCGTTCTTCAACAGCAATGAATGAGCCTTGATTGAACACACTGACCACCGACTCTTCTTTTTCCACCCATACTTGAACGTCGATCGACGTTTCAGCACTACCGTACTTCGCGGCATTGTCCAATAACTGCATGAGAGCCATCTTCACGAGATGTTTATCCGCGAAGGCGCGCGTCGGGCGGTCAGACAGCGTTAGTTGGATATTTGGAATCGCGAGGTGTTCTCTGGATTCCGCGACGCTCTCGTGTGCCAATTCCGCTAAATCCATATCGTGCTGCTTTAACTTCAACGCCGCGCTATCAAATTTGGCAGTACGTAGAAGTTGTGTGGTGATTTCGTTCAAGTGTGTAACTTGCCGATCGATCAGAGAGACGAGGCGCATCTCGGCTGGGGGCAGTGTATTCATTTCAAGCAGCCCGGAGCTTGATGTTTGGATCGCCGTGAGCGGTGTTTTGTAAGCGTGTGCCAATGCGTCAAGAACTGCGGCACGCAGTTGTTCACTCTGTCGTTCCGCTTCAGCACTGCTTGCAGTCTTAAAGGATCGGGCACGTTCCATTGCGATCGACACGAGCGATGCGGCTGCATTGATGGATGCTGCATCTGCGGTGTGCCCCTCGATCAGAAACGAGCCAATCGACCGTGTACCTGAGCGTAAGACTCTTCGCGATCGTGCCTGTTCCCACTCGTCAGCGTTGCTCGCTGAAAGGAGAGTGGCTCGGAGTTCTTCTTCTGAGAATTTCGAATAACCGTTCTTCGACAACCGCAGGTCGTAAGCGTTCCAGATAGCGACGCTTTTCGCCGCAAGAGCCTGGTGCAGGTGGATGACGAGCTTCTCTTCGATCGCCCACTGAAAGTCAAGCAGAAGAATGTTCTGACTTAGTTCGTAAAGCCTCTGCAACTGCTTCTGGTGCGTCTCCGCTTCCTTCGCGTGCCGGTTTACCTGCGCTGAGAGTCGGCTGACAAGCACTGCAACACTTTCGAAAGTACCCAGAGCCAGCCAGTCATGTGAGTCCGATATGTAAAAGTGAAACAACGGCTCGGTAAAGAAGTAATCGAGGCAAGCAACGGAAACCAGAGAGGTCATGCTCGCTTCCAGGAACCCCCAGCGCAGGGCGATCACTGCGATGAGGAAAAGATGGAGCGATGTAGCAGCAGACAGGTTGAAGTGAAATCGATACGCACCCAATGTAAGCAGTGAGGATGCGGCAATTCCGAAACTCAGCCTGACGATACTGCGACGAACTGCAATGCTCGACATTGCTCTCCAAGACCTATGGAGAAGTGTATGACGCAACCCATAAGAAATTCATAAGTGTCGCGATTATGCCTGTTTTATGAGTTGCACGATTCACTGAAGAGGCCAGTCGATCAGGCTGGCGTTTGAGGTGAACAACAATGAAGTTCGTACGCATTTGTCCTACTTTTCGTGAGGCCGACAACCATTCAGGAAGAGTGTCAAAGTATCTGTGCTTTTCTCTTGCGGTCGCTGCCACGTTGACATTCACTCCTTGCATGTCGTTTGGGCAATCCACTTTCGGCAGCATACGGGGTACAGTTCAGGACGGTTCGGGAGCAGTCATTCCGGGTGCAAAGGTTGTTATCCATTCGCTCGATGAGAATTTCGATCGTCAGGTGACATCGACTGACTCAGGTGAATTCTTCGTTGAGAATCTGAAGGCAGGACATTACAAGCTGATTATTCGCCACGATGGGTTTGCGGACAGTGTCGTTAACGCAGCTGCCCTCGAGGCGCGACAGGAGTTGCGCGTCCCGGTAAAGATGAGCGTGGCATCAGATGCTACTGTCGTCGAAGTCATCGCCGGCCAGGATCAGTTGAATACCGAGAACGGAACGATCGGTGACTCCAAAGAAAACCAGTTGATGACGCAGCTACCGCTGAACAACCGCGCCACGACGACAAGTCCGCTCGGTTCGCTCTCGCTATCGCCTAACGTGCAACAAGATAGTTCCGGCAACATCGCCGTAGGCGGCGCAAGCTCGTCTATGGTGAACTTTTCGGTCGACGGCATTTCAACTGCGAATGTGCGTCAGAACGGCGCACTGCAAGATGCTTATCCATCGCAGGAGGGAATCGCGGCCGTCAAGATTACGGCCTTTAACAACAGTGCAGAGTTCTCTCAGGTTGGTGATGTGACCTTCACAACGAAGAGCGGAGCCAATCAGTATCACGGCAGTCTTTTCGAGTATCTGCAGAACGACGCTCTCGATGCCAGCCCTTATGGCTTTAGCGGCAAGGCTCCAAAACGATTCAACACCTTTGGAGGATCACTCAGTGGTCCTTTGGGTATTCCTCATTTTTACAAGGGCGATGGAAAAACGTTCTTCTTCGCGGATTATGAGGGCAACCGTCGCAGAACTGCCGTTGCACAACAGTTTCTGGTGCCAACACAAGCACAGCGGAATGGAGATCTGAGCGGACTTCCGGATGCCAACGGAAATCCTGGCCCAGTGATTGACCCCAGCAAAATCTCCGCAACTGCAAAGGCACTTCTCGCTTATTACCCTTTGCCGAATGTGTCCGGCCAGTCGAACTATAACTATGAGAACTTCCAGGCCACTCCGGCGACAACCGATGGTGCGGATATTCGTATCGATCGGACCATCACGGACAAACAATCGGCGTACGCGCGATTCAGCCGTAAAAACATTCGCCAGGACGTTGCGAATCCTTTGCTGCCAAACGATACGGACCTGATTCACAATCGCAGCCTGCTCGCCTCCTACACCTACGCCATTACGCCGAAGTTGCTGAACGAGTTTCGCTTTGGCTTCACGAATGTGACGACTGAAGTTAGTTTTCCCATTCAAGGGGCAACGGCGCTTCAGAGCCTCGACCTCACTGGCGTGAACATCAGCCAGCATCCCACATCGCACGCTTTCCCAACTTTCAATTTTTCATCGGGGACAGGCTTCACGGCAATCGGTCGGGACAAGACAGGTGTGACTCAGTCCAGGACAATGCAGTTCACGGACAACGTGACTTCCACATGGGGACGTCATACTGTGAAGGCTGGTTTGGATGCTCGCCGTGTGCGCTACTTCGACATCGAGACCTTTCAGCCATCCGATGACTTCGGCCTCTTCACTTTCCAGCCGACATTTACCGGCAATGCTTTTGGAGATCTGTTGGAAGGCGCTCCCACTACTCTCTTCTTCGCTGTTTCAAGCCCAGACGTGGGTGGAACAGCATGGCAATATAGTGTGTTCACGCAAGACGAGATGCAGCTTACAAGCAAGCTGACTGTCAACTATGGTCTGCGCTGGCAAGTGCTGCCGGGATTTCATGAGGACGGTGGCAATCTCGCGAACTTCGATCAGAACACGAACTCGATCGTGGTTCCTGACGAACTGTCGTCGTATCTACAGGCGAACAATCTGCAGACATCGAATCTGGCATTCCAGCAGTCTTTCAATGCTTGCAATTTGGGATATCAAGCTTTGCCGTGCACGAACTACGTAACCGCAAGCCAGGCGCATCTACCTCAGAGTCTGCGCCATACCTATAAGGGCAACTTCCAACCACGTGTTTCATTGGCTTACCGGCCGTTTGACGATACCAAGACCGTCGTCCGTGCTGGATTTGGCATCTTCACCATGACGAATCTGGGGCCACTCTCATTCAATAACAGCGGCAATCCAACGTCTGCCCTGCACACATATTCCAATTCGATGACGACTGCTGGTACGCCGCTGATCCAGTTCCCCAATACGGCGCCTCCGTCTGCCGGTGTTCAGTATGGTGGAGGTGGTTTGGATCAGGGTGTTGATCCTAACTATCGTGATCCGCAATCTGAGCAGTGGAACCTTACGCTGGAGCGCCAACTTAGTACGAACGATTCAATTCGTGTGAGTTACGTGGGGATGCACACTTACCGGCTCAGCATTACAGAAGATTTGAATCAGATTCCGGCAAGCACAACGCCCTATCAAACCACGGCGGCAAGTCCTTACGTTGATCCACGTGCACCGTATGAAAACTGGCTCACGCTTTACAGCACGTTCAATGCTGGGGTCGCGAATTACCAGGCACTGGAGATCAACGGAACACACCGCATGGCGCACGGCCTGTTCTTCGACGCAAATTACACACTGGCTAAGAACCTTGCCGACAACCAGGGGGATACTCCCACTGCGTTTGCCGGAGAGGTTAATTATGGCGTCCCCATTGCAGATCGCTTCCACATTCACAATAACTACGGCAACGTAGAAGGAACACGTCGCAACCGGTTTCTGCTCAGCGGTATCTACCAACTGCCTGCAGGACGAGGTCGAGCGTTCCTCAATGGAGGAGGGTGGAAGGAGATGCTGCTCGGTGGTTGGGATCTGAACACTGTCACGCTTCTGGAGACTGGACCGTGGATGACACCCAGCATCAGCACCTCCTATGACGAATCCAATACCAACGTCGTCAATCGGGGCGCTTATCTCCGTCCTGATGTGATCTCAAAACACCTTTATGGTGGATCGCAAGCTCACTACTTTAATCAAGCTGCATTTCAAGCCACTCCCACAGAAGCGGGACGGTTCGGTAATGCTGGTGTCGGTATTTTGCAGGGCCCAGGAACGGCTGCGGTTTCATTGGGGCTGGCGAAGAATTTCGCTCTCACGGAAAAGGCGAGGCTGCGTTTCGAGTCCACCTTCACCAACGTACTGAATCACACGAACTTCGCACCGCCTGCAACGCAGATCGATAATACTTCGACCTTCGGCGTTCTCAGCGCTCCCCAGACTGCCGAGAACGCGGGCAATCGAACGGGGCAGTTGGCGCTTCGCATCGACTTTTAGTCGCTACTGCAATGCTTCTGCAAAGGGAGTCGGACTTCCAATCCGGCTCCCTGGATTTGCACGATCACAAATCCAGGAATAGTTCCCAATTGGCCTCGGCTCCATCCAGGCACTTCTCCGCATCAGCGTGCACGGCTTGTACTTCGCTTGAGAGTTTCATCGCAAAGCGCAGACCTTTCTCTGCAATGCGGCTCCATCCAGCGGGACGATGGCCAGCGGCTCAGAGAGATTCTCAACCTGCATGGGACAGTCGAAGAGAAAGGCGCGATCGATTGCCTTGTAATGTCGCTTCATCGCAATCATCGCAGCAACGAGCGCTGGAATAAGAATCGCTGTGATCCAGGCGGTGGATGGCGGAGAGGGAGGGATTCGAACCCCCGTTCGGCTTTCACCGAAAGCTGTTTTCAAGACAGCCTGTTTCAACCACTCACACACCTCTCCGCGGGTGGGGTTGTTCCTGCTTCAATCGTAGCAGGAACCTTGGGTTGCATCGTGTTTTGTGGCTCGAACGTCCAATAGCAGGGAGTAGCATGGAAGTATGCCGGTATCTGCCAGCCAGACTTCGTTCGAGAGTACGCTTCGTTCTGCGAAGACTTCGCTGATGTTCCGCGAAACGATGCACCTTGCCCTGGACAGCTTCCGGGCTAGCAAGGTGCGTTTCCTGCTGACCATGCTCGGCATGATCATCGGGTCGGCTTCGATTGTGCTGGTGGTAACCGTCGGCATGACGGGACGGCAGTATGCGCTGGATACGTTGTCAAGCATTGGCCCCAACATGGTGGAGATGCAGTACAACGGTGGCGCCACGGTGGGCGCGGATGGCGCCTCCACCCCGGATTACATGACCAAGGAAGACGAGGCTGCGGCGCTGGCACAGGTGCCGGGCATTGCGCAGAGCTCGCCCATGCTGGAAGTGCATGCGCCGATCTCGATTGGCGAAGGAAAAACGCGCGATGTGATGCTGCTGGGCGTTTCGCCCCGGTATAAAGATGTGCGCAATCTGGGCGTGTTGAGCGGCAGGTTTTTCGATGATCAGGACACCATCGCGCATGAGAAGGTGGGCATGATCGTGGAACCCTTGGCGAAGGTCCTCTTTGGCTCCGATGATGCAGCCGTTGGCAAAGTTCTGAACCTGAGCGGTATTCCCATCACGATTGTGGGTGTTTTTAAGCAGCGTGTGGATACCTTTGGACAGTCCGAGATCAGTGACGACACACTGCTGCTGCCTTATCCGGTGGCGCGATACATGACGGGTACGGATACGGTGAAGGAAATTTTCTTCACCATGAAGGACCCGGCAGATGTGCCGCGGGGCGCGGAGAGGATTCTGGATCTGATTCAGTCTCGACACCGCAAGGGCAGCAAATACACTGCGTTTACGATGGTGGCCATTCTGGACACCATGAAGAAGGTCGCGGATTCGTTAACGTACGTGTTGACGGCGGCTGCGTTCATTACGCTGGTGGTTTCCGGCGTGGGCATTATGAACAGCATGCTGGCGAATGTGACGGCGCGCTATCGCGAGATTGGTATTCGGAAGGCGCTGGGCGCAACGCGTCGTGAAATCCGTCTTCAGTTTCTGACGGAGGCGGTTTTCCTGTCGCTGAGCGGCGGCGTAGTGGGAACGCTGTTGGGGTTGGCTCTGCCGGTTACAGTGAACCTGCTGACGCCGGTGCACATTCCGATGTCGGGATTGTCGGCCGTGGTGGCGCTGTTGACCAGCGTGCTGGTGGGAGTGGTCTTTGGCACAGTGCCTGCGAATCGCGCAGCGTCACTGGACCCGGTGGAGATGCTCAAGTACGAGTAGCGCCCTCCTGTACTTCTCAGGCGGCAAAATTACATGTGTCGTGCGAGCTGTTCCAGTTCGCGCTGCATGTTTTCAAGGGAAAGACTCGTCGCGTCAAGATGGCTGGCAATGTAGCGTGCGCCTTCGGTGGAGACGCCATAGCCGCGCGCGGCGAGAAAGCTGGCGATCAGTTCGGCGGCCTGCCAGTTATCCAGACCGGAACTGAGCAGTTCATTGCGCAGGTCGGCAACGTCGTCCTGCGAGAACTTGCCATCATTGGGGGATATTTCCATCCAGATGCTCCTTCCGCGCCGGTTCTCCCGGGATTTTGAAAGTTTAGACGTGAGGCACGTAGGAGGGTTGCGCCTCCCCGCACATTCTTATGGGTTTCTGATGTTATTTTGCGAAGCCACATAAAAGCATGCTGATACGGGTTCACGATATCCTCAAAGAGACATGAGCACACGCATTCTGGACGGAACCGCCATTGCCGCGGAGATCAAAGCTGAGTTGAAGTCGCAGGTGGAAGCGTTGGGATACACGCCGGGATTGACGGTGATCCTGATCGGCGAAGATCCCGCATCTGCCATTTACGTTCGCAACAAGGTAAAAGCCTGTGAGGAACTGGGGATTCGCAGCGTGGAACTGCGACCGGAACCGACGATCACCACGGAAGAGTTGCTGGCAATGATTGGCGAGCTGAACGAGGATGACAGCGTGGACGGCATTCTGGTGCAGTTGCCGCTGCCGAAGCACGTGGACACCAAGAAGGTGCTGGATGCCGTTGCCCCCGAGAAGGATGTGGATGGTTTTCATCCCGTCAATGTGGGCCGCCTAAGCACCGGGCAGGATTGCCTGACGCCGTGCACGCCGACAGGTGTGATTGAGATTTTGAAGCGCAGCGGCATCGCCACCGAAGGCGCGGAGGCTGTTGTCATTGGCCGCAGCGACATAGTGGGCAAGCCGGTGGCGATGATGCTGACTGCGGCGAATGCCACGGTGACCATCTGTCACGGGCGCACGAAGAATCTCGCGGAACATACGCGTCGTGCGGACATCCTGGTGGTTGCCATTGGTAAGGCAGGATTTGTGACTGCTGACATGGTGAAGCCGGGAGCTGTGCTGATCGATGTGGGCATCAACCGCGTGAGCGATGCGGCTGAAGTGAACCGCTTCTTTGGCGATGATGCGAAGCGCATGGAGACGTTTGCGAAGCGGGGTTCGGTGGTGATGGGCGATATCGCACCGCAGGCGTTTTCTGTTTCGTCGGCTTATACGCCCGTTCCGGGGGGGGTCGGCGCGCTGACGATCGCTATGTTGATGCACAACACGGTGAAGGCTGCGAAGCTGCGGCGGGCCGCGAAGTAATCGAGATGTTGCGCGTCGCGCTGACGGGCGGTGTGGGGAGCGGTAAGAGTACCGCTGCGGCCATGCTGCGCGAGTGCGGCGCGTATCTTTCTCAGTCAGATGAGATTGGCCGCGCGCTGATGCAGCCAGGCGGAGCTGCGTTTGGGGCGATTGTGCAACAGTTTGGCACAGGTGTGGTGAAGGCGGATGGATCGCTGGATCGTGCTGCGCTGGCGCGAATTTCCTTTGATGACGGCCGTGTTGAGGAACTGAACAGCATTGTTCATCCGTTAGTGATTGCGGAGCAGGCACGCTGGGCCGCAGAGATTGCAGCTAAGGACCCGCTGGCGGTGGCGGTTGTGGAGTCGGCGCTGGTGTTTGAGACAAAACATGTGGCCAGCGCTGAGGATGCTACTCCGTGGCGCACGCGCTTTGATCGCATTGTGGTGGTGACTGCACCTGAGGAGCAGCGGCGGTGGCGCTACATTCAGCGTGTTTCCGGGTTGGATAAAGCAGCGGCTGCAGCGGACTTTGATCGTCGTAATGCTGCGCAGTGGACCGATGAACGCAAGGCCGCCATGGCGGACTATGTGATTGCCAACGATGATTCTCTGGAAGAGCTTCGCGACGAAGTGCAAACGCTTTGGGAGATCCTGAAGAGGGAATCCGCAGAGCGCGCCGGGGAAGCGATGTAGTGGCGCAGATACACTGTAAGTGCCTGTCTTTGGTGCGCTCCGGAGGGCGCCTGGATGAAGTTGCGTAGAGTTCTGTTGGTTGTTTTGTTGGTATTTGGTTTTTATCTGCTGACGCAGCATCTGTGGCCCACGGGTACGGTCGCCGCGTTGATGGAGCGTTATGCGCCGTCGATGAACGGTAGCCGGATGGAGCATCTGAGCGGGCCGCTGGGTGCGTTTGATCTGAACGTGGCGAACGCGCAGCCTGCGTATGACGCGGAAGAACAAAACAACATTGCCGTGTACAAGCGTGTGACGCCGAGTGTGGTGAATATCACCAGCACCACGATTGCGCTCGACTTCTTCTATGGCGCGGTGCCACAGCAGGGCCAGGGGTCTGGCTTCATCCTGGACAAGCAGGGACACATCCTGACGAACAACCACGTGATTGGCGAGAACTATCAGCGCGTGGAAGTTCAGCTTGCAGACAAGCACAAGTACAAGGCGCAGGTAGTGACGGTGGACAAAGCGCATGACCTTGCGCTGTTGCAGATCAACGCGCCAAACCTGCAGCCGGTGGAGCTTGCGGATTCGCGCAATCTGCAGGTGGGGCAGAAGGTTTTTGCCATCGGCAATCCGTTTGGCTTGTCTGGCACCATGACGCGCGGCATCATCTCCGCTATCCGCAGCGTGCGCGGGCCGAACGGCAATGCGATCGATAACGCGATCCAGACGGATGCCGCGATTAACCCCGGTAACAGCGGTGGTCCGTTGATGAATTCGCGTGGGCAGGTGATCGGTATCAACACGATGATTGCCAGCAACAACGGTGCGGACCAGAGCGCGGGCATTGGCTTTGCAATTCCGATCAATACGGCGCGCGCTGTGTTGGATGACTTCTCAAAGTATGGGCATGTTCGTCGTCCGTCGTTGGCGATTACGCCGCTGGAGATCGGGCCGGATCTGGCCGACCAGATTGGCTTGCCGGCGGATTACGGTGTGCTGATTCAGCGTGTGTTGCCGGGTGGTGCTGCGGAGCGTGCCGGCTTGAAGGGCGGAACACAGCGTGCTGCGCTTGGCAATACTCCGGTGATGCTGGGTGGCGATTTCATCGTGGCAATTGATGGCGAAGAAATCACTAACGTGCAGGACATTTCCAGCGTGATGAACTCACACAAAACTGGCGATGTTGTGACGGTTACGGCCTTCCGCGGACGCCGCAGGATGGATGTGAAGGTGACGCTGGGCGAAGCGTCGAATGACCGGCAGATTTAGGGCGCGTCTCTTAACAACATAAATATCGACGAAGGGCATGGCTTACGCCATGCCCTTTGCGATTTGCGTTTGATCTAACGGCTGACGGCGTCGTAGGGCAGCGCGATAGTGAAGACGGTGCCTTTGCCTTCGCGGCTGCGGACGCGCATTCTGCCGTGGTGGCGGTCGACAATCTCCTGGCTGATCCATAGGCCAAGGCCGGTACCCACGATGCCCTTGGTGGTGTAGAAGGGGCGGAAGATTTTCTCGAGTATCTGTTTGGGAATGCCGCTGCCGTTGTCGGCCACAGTAAGCACAAGCATCGGCGCGCCGGTATGTGGATCAAATGCCTTGCGGCTACGCAACAGAAGGCGGCCCCCACCGTGTGGCATGGCGTCCAGCGCATTGCCCATCAGATTGCTAATGACCTGACGTATCTCACCCTCGAAGCAGCGTACCGGCGGGGCATCGCGATGGCGTTCTTCTACCACAGCGGCTGTGTTCACAAGTTTGCCGTGGAAGACGGAGCGGACGCTTTCCATCAGGGCCTTACCGGAGACCTCCTGCGGGCTGCTGGCCTGCTTATGGAAGCGGAGTGTCTGACTCGTGATGTGCGCAACCCGCTGTAACTCCGTTTCCGCTTGCAGAATGAACTGCTGCGCGTCTTCGATGCAGTTGCTGTGCCGTGCGAGGTAGAGCAGGTTGGTGACAGATTCCAGCGGATTGTTGATCTCGTGTGCGATGGAAGCGGCGAGGCGGCCCACGGCGGCAAGCTTCTCGCTTTCCATTAGAGCCTGCTCGGCTTTTTTCTGCTGCGTGATTTCCAACGATGCTGCGGTAATGCCTTGGATGACACCATCGGGGCCAGTGACCGGGAAGTAGCTGACCGTCCAGTAGCGGTAGTCGTCTGGATCTGTGACGAGTGCTCCTTCGAGCGGGAAGTTCACAACGGGAGGGCCACCGTGTGCGACCTGATCGAAGAGTTCACGCAGGCCTTCGATGGGTGCCATTTCTGTCAGCGTGCGGCCAACAATCTCTTCCGGTTTGAGTCCGAAGAAGGCGGCCTGGCGATTGTTCAGGCGAACATAGTGATAGTCGTCGAGGTCGAAGAGGGCCAGTCCGATGGGCGCAGTGCGGTAGAGAGATTCAATCTCCGCGAGTTGCTGTTCCACCTCGCGCGTCTTCTCTACAAGAGCTTCACGGTTGGCGCGTCCACGTGTGGCGTCGCGAAAGAAGAGAATGATGCCATCGTCCGATGGAAGCGCATGGACGTCGAACCACAGGTTGAGTGGATCGCCGTAGTACGCCTCAAAGCGCGTGGAGATGCCTTCGTTCATGGTGCGGTGATAGTTGATCCAGTAGGGCGAATCCGGAACTGCCGCTGCCGGGAAAGCCTCCCATAGGCTTATGCCCAGAATGTATCCGCGCGGGGCCAGAATCTCTTCGGCGCGCCGATTCAGGAAGGTGATGATGAAATCGCGGTTCAGGAAAAGGACGGCATCGGAGGTGGCGTCGAAGAACTGCGACATCATCCGGCGTATGGAGCTCTGGTCGTCTGGGAGTGCGTTAACCGAAAGCGTCAAGGCAGATGAATCCGTAAGCAAAGATTGTGCAGCCAATGTTGTGATGCAGCGAAACAGCTTTACGACAACCGGTAACGTCTGTCTTCTGCGCGATACCGCCCGCTGAGGACGCGGGCAATGGCCTCCGTGTAGGCCTGATGTTCCTGTTCAAGGATGCGCGCGGAGAGCGTGGCTTCGTCGTCGTTGTCTTCTACTGGAACGACGCGCTGCAGGATGATGACGCCGTGGTCCACGGCTTCGTCCACGAAATGGACGGTGCATCCGGCGACCTTTGCGCCGTAGTCCAGCGCCTGCTTCTGTGCGTGGAGTCCCGGGAAGGACGGCAACAGTGAGGGGTGGATGTTCAGAATGCGATCCGGGAAGGCGCGAATAAATTCCGGCGAAAGCACACGCATGTAGCCGGCGAGGATGACCAGGTCAATCTCATGCGCATTGAGCGCAGCGATCATCTTTGCGTCGTGCTCGGCGCGCGGGACGCCCTTGGAGACGTGTACCTCGGTGGCGAGGCCGCGTTGCTGCGCTGCGGCGAGGCCGGGTGCATCTGCAAGGTTGGAGAGCACCACGGCAATATCGCAGCCGGTCAGGGAGCCATTGGCGATGGCATCGGCGATGGCAATGAAGTTCGATCCACGACCACTGAGCAGAACTCCGAGCCGCGCCTTACGTGCCTCGCTCATACGTAGTTCACGCGGCGTTCGCCACGAGCGATGCGGCCGATGACGTGGAAGCGCTCGTTCGCGCGGTTCAGGATTGCCTTGGCCTTTTTCGCAGCTTCCGCAGGAACAACGACGATCATGCCGATGCCCATGTTGAAGGTGCGCATCATCTCATCCTGATCTACCTGTCCGAGCGTCTGCAGATGCTGGAAGAGTGGCGGAACTTCCCACGAGCTGAGCTCCACCTGTGCGCAAAGGCCCTTGGGCAGAATGCGCGGCAGATTTTCCGTGATGCCGCCGCCGGTGATGTGGGCCATGCCGGTGACGATGCCTGCGGAGGTGAGCTTCTTCAGGATGCTGAGGTAGCTGCGGTGCTGACGCATCAGGGCCGCGCCAGTCTTGTCCTTCAACTCATTCACGTACTGGTCCGCACCGTACTTTGCTACCTCAAAGAGCAGCTTGCGAGCCAGGGAATAGCCGTTGGTGTGGAGGCCGTTAGAGGGCAGGCCGAAGAGCACATCGCCCGCCTGAATCTTGTCGCCGGTGATGATCTGGTCGCGATTGACCACGCCCACGATGAAGCCTGCGAGATCGTATTCGCCTTCGGCATAGAAGCCGGGCATCTGCGCGGTTTCGCCACCGATCAGCGCGCAACCGTTGGCGCGGCAGGCTTCGCTGAGGCCTTCCACAACCTTCTCCAGAACGCCGCCTTCGAGCTTGCCGGTGGCGAGGTAATCCAGAAAGAAGAGGGGGGTAGCGCCCTGTACAGCGATGTCGTTGACGCAGTGGTTGACCAGGTCACAACCCACGGTGTGGTGGATTCCGAGCTCGAAGGCGACCTTCAGCTTGGTGCCCACGCCGTCGGCGCTGGAAACCAGAACGGGGTCAGGATACTTGGCCACATCGAGGCCAAAGAGGCCGCCGAAGCCGCCGATTTCACTGAGGACGCCCTTGTTGAACGTCTTGCGCGCAAGCATCTTGATACGCTGCTTGGTGCGGTCGCCTTCAGAGATGTCTACGCCAGCGTCAGCATAGGTGACGGGCTTGGTCTTTACGGCGGTTTTGGTTGCGGCCTTGGTTGTTTTGGTGCCTGCGTTCACGTTCGATCCCTTGCGTCTTTGTCGCGGAGTGGTTGGCTGCGGTGTAAGGCGGTCGGCGGCGCTTTGCTGCGTGAGCTTTGAGGATATCAGGCGCGGCATGTGATACAGGGGGTCCGAGCCGTTCTCAGAGGAACTTTATACTTTTCCTGATGTCTCTTTCTCTGAATCGCTCCCGTGAACTGCAGCAGCGCGCTGAGGCGCTCATCCCCGGAGGCGTGGACTCGCCGGTGCGGGCCTTTCGCTCTGTCGGCGGCGACCCACCGTTTGTGGAACGCGCGGAGGGCGCGTACTTGTTCGATGCGGACGGTAATCGCTACATCGACTACTTCGGCTCGTGGGGGCCAATGATCCTGGGCCATGCCGAACCGACGGTGACGGCAGCGGTGCAGGCAGCGGCGGCAAAGGGGACGAGCTTTGGTGCCTCAACCGCGGCTGAGGCGGAATTGGCTGCGATGGTGATGCAATGTGTGCCGTCCATTGAAAAGCTGCGCTTTGTTTCCAGCGGCACGGAAGCTGTGATGAGTGCGATTCGCGTGGCGCGCGCGTTTACGCATCGCAATCGGATTCTGAAGTTTGAGGGCTGTTATCACGGACACTCCGACGCCCTGCTGGTGAAGGCAGGTAGCGGTGTGGCGACGCTGGGTATTCCCGGTTCTGCTGGCATTCCCATGGAGACGACGCAGTTCACCACGGCCATTCGATACAACGATCTTGCCGAGGTCGAGGCGGTGTTTGCGAAGCATCCCGGCGAAATAGCGTGCGTAATTTTGGAGCCGGTGGTGGGCAACGCAGGAACGATTCTGCCGCAGCCAGAGTTTCTGGAAGGTTTGCGTGCGATCTGCACGCGCGAAGGCACACTGCTGATCTTTGACGAGGTGATGACGGGCTTCCGCGTGTCGCTGGGCGGTGCACAGTCGCTCTACGGCATTACGCCGGATCTGACGACGCTTGGAAAGATTATTGGCGGTGGCTTGCCGGTGGGTGCGTTCGGCGGTCGCGCGGAGATTATGAATCTCCTTGCACCGCTGGGCCCTGTTTATCAGGCGGGAACGCTAAGCGGCAATCCGTTGGCAATGGCTGCGGGCATTGCGACTTTGCGGCAGTTGTTGGATGGCGGCGATGCTCTGTACGAACAGCTTGCGGAGGTCACGAGTCTGATCGCGCATGGTGTGGCGCGGGAAGCGAAGAAAGCCGGCATCGATCTCTGGGTTGCAGGAACAGGTTCGATGTTTACGTGGTTCTTCCAGCAGGGCCCGGTGCGTAACTTTGAGGATGCTTCCAAGAGCGACACGGCGCGCTTTGGGAGATTCCATCGCGGCATGCTGGAGCGGGGCGTGTGGTTGCCGCCCTCGCAGTTTGAGGCAGCGTTTGTTTCGTTGCAGCACGGCGAAGCAGAAGTGGAAGCAACCATTGCCGCTGCGCGTGAAGTGTTCGCTTCGTTTTAAGGGTGCTGCGACAACTTCAGGAAGTCCACTTCGCCCGTCGTGATGAAGCCGAGTGCTTTGTAGATGGCGATGGCGCGTGCGTTGGTGCTGACGCTGTGCAGGTAAGGAATATCGCCCGATTCATCCGCTAACAATCGTTGGATGAGGTGTTGTGCATAGCCCTTGCCTGTGTGGCCGGGGCGTGTGCAGACACCGCTGATTTCACGCAGGCCGGGCATGCGTGTGCGGTGGCCTGCCATGGCGACTAGCTGCCCATTCTCGCGCATGCCAATGTAACGGCCCAGACGGTACGTTTTTGCGCGGAAATAACCGGGGAAGGCTGCCTGTGTGAGTTCCACCATCTCATGCGCTTCCGCAGCGCCAAGTTCGCATTCGTTGGGGAGTGGCGCGGGTGGGATGAAGTGTTTGCGTGGCTGCCAGGCCATCTGCACGCATGTGGCACGTATTGCATCTGGCATTTCTGCTGCCATGCGTGGGATAACGCCGATGAAGTTGGTATCGGTATCGCGGCGTAATCGTATGAGATCGAGGTGTGTTTCGGGTGTTGCGACCGCCGCGAAAGGAAGTATTTCGGGGCGATAACGCAATGCTCCACTCACGTGTTCGCAAAAAGCTCTTTGAGCAGTGGTGAGCGCGCTGTAGAACGGGTTTGCGAGATATGCCTGTTGCGCTTCGCTGAGAAGGGGCATTGGATTATTGTGCTCCTTTCATCGCTTCCATAACGAAGGGCCACGATTGCTCGTGGCCCCGGATTATGGTTAAGGAAGTGAACTAGTAGTTCTTCGCCTTTTCAAAACGCTTGTTGACCTCTTCCCAGTTCACGGTGTTCCACCATGCGGCCAGGTAGTCGGGGCGGCGGTTCTGGTAGTTCAGGTAGTAGGCGTGCTCCCAAACGTCATTGCCCAGGATGGGGTAGCTGCCCGTGGAGATGGGGCTATCCTGGTTCGGCGTGGTGACGATGGTGAGCTTGCCGCCCTTGAAGATGAGCCATCCCCAGCCGCTGCCGAACTGCTTCGCGGTGGTTTCGTTGAAGGTCTTCTTGAAGGTTTCGAAGTCGCCGAAGTCAGCCTTGATCTGCTCAGCGATTGCGCCGGCGGGAGCGCCGCCGCCGTTGGGCTTCATGATCTCCCAGAACATGGTGTGGTTGGAATGACCGCCACCGTTGTTGCGCACTACGCCGCGCACATCTTCCGGGATAGCGTTCAGATCCTTCAGCAGGTCGTCCACGGACTTGGTTCCGAGTTCGGGGTGCTTCTCCACCGCGCCATTCAGATTGTTCACATAGGTAGCGTGGTGCTTGTCGTGGTGAAGCTTCATGGTCGCTTCGTCAATGTGCGGCTCCAGGCCGTTGTACGCGTAGGGAAGTGGCGGAAGTTCGAAAGGCACGGTGTTCTTCTCCTTGGGTGCTGCTCGTCTCGGGGGAACTTTGTTGGTGCGTCCATTATGAAACACCCGGGTTTCATTGTGACAACACACGGCTTGCTATCGCGTTAAGGTTGGATGCCGGGGTGCGCGGAGTGGATGCGCCGTGAGTTGTGGATTACAGAAAGCGGCATAACGGTCGATATTTCCCGTTTCAGAGTGGCTTCCGCCGTGTACATGCCGCGCCGGGTAGGGTGTAATGGAATCAGCATGAATGCATTGACCGCTGCTTACCGGTGGCTGAACGATCAGGGCCCAGCTTTTGGCGCACCCGGGCTGGAAGCGCGCTGGACTTCCAGCAAGAAGGATGCGGTGTGTACCGCGTATGCCGCGTCCAGCCGTGTCTGGTACACCATTTCCCATGGCATTCTGAACGAGATTTACTATCCCACCATCGATCGCCCGCAGACGCGCGACATGGAACTGATCTTCACGGACGGCGAGACGTTCGTACATGAAGAAAAGCGCGATTTCGAGTTTGATTTTCACTACATCGATCCGGATGCGTTGGCGGTGCGCGTTGTGGCCAGCGACCTGGGCGGACGCTACACGGTGACGAAGGAATTCGTCTGCGATCCGCATCATCCTGTAGTGCTAATGCACGTGAAGATTGAAGGCGATGAGAGCGTTCTCTCGCGTTTGAAGTGTTATGCGCTGCTGGCTCCTCATTTGGACGGCGGCGGCGCAGGGAACAGCGCGCGATCGATTGAAGTGGCTGGTCGCCGCGCAATCCTGGCGTGGAAGGGAAACACATCGCTGGCAATGGGCGTGGATTGCGGATTTACGCGCAGTTCCTGCGGGTATGTGGGCTCAAGCGATGGTTACCAGGATTTGTCCGGCAATATGCGGATGGACTGGGAGTTCGGCCAGGCGTTGGACGGCAACATCGCCGTGACGGGCGAAATTGACGTAGCCCGTAACCGAGAATTCACACTTGCGATTGCGTTTGGCGATGGCTATCACGCGGCGCTGGCGGGCATGATGCAGTCGCTTTCGGTGCCATATGAACTGCATGTGAAGCGGTTTGTGGAACAGTGGCATCGTGCGGCTTCACCGGAACGTTTGGCGGCGGCTTCGCATGACAATGGCCGCTTGATGCGCATTAGTCACAATACGATTCTGGCGCACGAGGACAAGACGTATTCGGGCGCGTTCATTGCATCGGCCTCGATCCCGTGGGGCAATGCAAAGGGCGATGACGATCTGGGCGGATACCACCTTGTGTGGACGCGAGACATGATCCAATCCGCCACGGCTTTACTTGCGTGTGGACGCATTGATACGGCGCGGCGTGCGCTGGTGTATCTGGCTTGTACGCAACGTCCGGATGGATCGTTTGCGCAGAATTTCTGGATTGACGGAACGCCTTACTGGACCGGCATTCAACTGGATGAAGTAGCGTTTCCCATCATGCTGGCGTGGCGTTTGTGGAAGCTGGATGGATTGGGAAATTTTGATGTGTTTCCGTTCATTGAGCATGCTGCAGCGTTTCTTGTGCGTTATGCGCCGATTACGCAGCAGGAGCGTTGGGAAGAGGCTTCGGGCTATTCGCCTTCGACGCTGGCTACGGTGATCTCTGCGCTGGTATGCGCGGCAGATGTCGCGCGTGCACATCATTCGCCGGAGTTGGCGAACTTTCTGGAAAGCTATGCCGACTGGATTGAAGATCATCTGGATGAGTGGACCGTTACGAATGACGGTGTGCTGCATCCAGATGTGAAGCGGCATTATGTGCGTATCCAGCCGCCAAAGCCGGGCGAGAGCTTCTATAACCCTGCCTTTGGCGAAGGCCGCTACAACATCGCGAATCGCGCTCCCGGTGAGCGTTATAACTTCGCGGCGAATGAGATTGTCGATGCGGGCTTCCTGGAGTTGGTGCGCTACGGTGTGCGGCGTGCGGATGATCCTCTGATTGTTGATTCGTTGAAGGTCATCGACAAGGTGTTGAAGATCGACACGCCCTATGGCGCGTGCTGGCGGCGGTACAACCATGATGGCTACGGTCAGCAGAAGGATGGCGAACCGTTCATTCACTATGGCCAGGGCAGGGCATGGCCGATTCTGACCGGCGAACGCGCCCATTATGAACTGGCTGGCGGCGGCAATTACGCGCAGTATGTGAAGGCGATTGAGCGGTTCAGTTCGTTCGGTGGCATGTTGCCGGAGCAGGTGTGGGATTACGCGGATATGCCGGAGCAAGGGCTGTACTTCGGCCGCAGCGCCGGATCGGCGCAACCGCTGGTGTGGGCCCATGCCGAGTACATCAAGCTATTGCGTTCTGTGGTGGATGGTCGGGTGTTCGACCGCATTTCCGTAGTGGAAGAGCGCTACGGCGTGCGGCGCGAGGAGCGTACTTTCCGCAGCGAAGTGGAGTTCTTCCAGATCACGCGACCTGTAACGGAATTGCCTGCGGGGAAGCGCCTGCAGGTGCTTGATCCGGAGCGTTTCCGCGTGGTGTGGACCGTGGATGGCTGGGCGAATACCCATAATACCGATGCAAAACTGGTCGGATATCCGGGGTTTGCGGCGGAACTGCCGATTCCTCCGGGAACAAGTGGAACACTGGAGATGACACTGTTCTGGCCGCTGGAAAACCGGTGGCTTGGGCGTAACTTCTCGGTGAATCTAGAGGGGGCGTGAGGCGGTTTTCGCACGTCGCCTGTACACTGAATGCTAAGCCCTGTTTACGTAAATGCACGGTTATGCGGGGCTGAAGCGTTTTGATTACTGAAGATGCGGCGTGCTGCCGCAAACGTTGATCCGGCGCCCATGAGAGGCGACCACCAACCCAGAGGAACGAATGACCGATCTCGAGAAGCTGTCAATTGACACACTCCGCCTGCTCGCCGTAGATGCGATTGAAAAGGCGGCCAATGGGCACCCCGGAGCGCCGATTGCGCTGTCGCCGCTGACATACCTGCTGTACGCGCGCAACATGAAGCACAACCCGACGGACCCATTGTGGATTGATCGCGACCGCTTTGTACTATCGAACGGCCACGCTTCCATGCTGCAGTACGGCGCACTGCACCTGTCCGGTTATGACCTTTCGCTGGACGACCTGAAGGCATTCCGTCAGTGGCACTCCAAGGCTCCGGGACACCCGGAATACGGCTTCACGCCGGGCGTGGAAGTGACCACCGGACCGCTTGGTCAGGGACTTGCCATGGCCGTTGGTCTGGCAATTGCTGAAAAGCACCAGGCCGCTGTTTACAACCAGCCGGATATGAAGATCGTCGATCACCACACCTACTGCATTGTGGGTGATGGCTGCTTGATGGAAGGTATCTCGCACGAGTCCGCTTCGTTGGCTGGCACGCTCAAGCTGGGCAAGCTGATCGTATTCTATGACGACAACCTGATCTCGCTGGATGGTCCCACCGAACTGAGCTACACGGAGAACGTGGATGAGCGCTTCAATGCGTACCACTGGCACGTGCAGTACGTTGACGATGGCAACGACCTCGCGAAGATCCAGCAGGCGATCAACATTGCGAAGCTGGAGACGGAGAAGCCGTCGCTGATCCGCATCCGCACCATCATCGGCTACGGTTCGCCGAAGGCTGGCACCAAGCACGTGCACGGTGAAGCTCTGGGCAAGGAAGCCACGCGCAAGACGAAGGAATTCTTCGGATTCGATCCGGATGTTGACTTCGCTGAGCCGCAGGCCGCGCTGGATGACTGGCGTTCCGCAGTTCCCAAGGGCAAGAAGGAACAGGAAGCCTGGAACGAGCTGTTTGCAAAGTACAAGGCGGCTCACCCCGAGCTGGCTGCGCAGTTCACGCGCACGGCAAAGCCTGAGCTTCCTGCTGACTACAACAAGAACATCAAGCCTTTCTCCACAGAAAAGGCCATTGCGACGCGTTCCGCCGGTCAGGTGGTTCTGCAGGCGTTGGGCGATGCTCTGCCGGAACTGATCGGCGGCGCAGCTGACCTTACCTCGTCGACGAAGACGATCTTCAACAACTCGCCTTCGTTCCACGACGATCCGAAGGGCCGCAACATCTTCTTCGGCGTGCGCGAATTCGGTATGGCGGCAGCAGTGAACGGCATGGCAGCGCACGGCGGCCTGATCCCCTTCGGATCGACCTTCTTCGTGTTCAGCGACTATATGCGGAACGCCATCCGTCTCGCAGCGTTGATGAGCACGCACTCGCTCTTCGTCTTCACGCACGATTCGATCGCGCTCGGCGCTGACGGTCCGACACACCAGCCGGTGGAGCACTTGATGAGCCTTCGCGCGATCCCGCAGCTTACGGACTTCCGTCCGGCGGATGCGAATGAGACCGCGGTCTGCTACCAGCTGATGGTGGAGCGCAAGTCGGCTTCGTTCATGGCGCTGTCGCGTCAGGACCTGCCGGTACTCGACGTCGCGAAGTATCCCACACTGTGGGAAGGCGTTCGCAAGGGCGCATATGTCCTCGTCGACGTGGAGAACCCGGACGTCATCGTTGTGGCAACCGGCTCTGAAATCTCGCTGGTACTCAAGACGCTGCCTGAGTTTGAGAAGGCTGGCATCAAGGCTCGCGTGATCTCCATGCCCAGCTTCCACCTCTTCGATGAGCAGACGGAAGAGTACAAGAACAGCATCTTCCCGCACGGCGTGGCAAAGGTGGCTGTGGAAGCCGGTGCAACGCAGGGCTGGTGGAAGTACGTGGGCCGCGACGGTTCCGTTGTCGGACTGGACCACTTCGGCGGTTCGGCGCCTGGACCGGAAGTGCTGGCGCACTTCGGATTCACGCCGGAAAACATCGTCAAGGCTGCACAGGCAGCCATCGCGAAGTAACACTTCGCGGAGAACTACAGGAAGGGCCGGAGCAATCCGGCTCTTTCCCCTATTTCAAGAGATTCAGCTTCAACCGATTTTGAGAGGAAGTACAACATGGAAATTGGTCTGATTGGCCTTGGCAAAATGGGCGGCAACATGGCGGAGCGTCTCCGCCTGGGTGGCCACAAGGTGGTGGGTTTTGACTTCAACAAGGAAGCCACTGCAAAGCTGACCGCTGCCGGTTCGGTAGGCGTGGATTCCGTGGAAGACCTGGTGAAGAACCTGCAGGCTCCGCGCGCAGTCTGGATCATGGTTCCGGACGGCAAGCCCGTGGACGACACCATTGCCAAGCTGAAGCCCCTGATGCAGAAGGGCGACATCTTCATCGATGGCGGTAACTCGAACTACAAGGAATCGATCCGTCGTCACGGCGAGCTGAAGGCTGAAGGCTTTGAGTTTGTCGACGTAGGTACGTCCGGCGGCGTGTGGGGCCTGAAGGAAGGCTACTCGATGATGATTGGCGGCGACGAAGACGTGGTTGAGAAGCTTCGCCCCATCTTCGAGACGCTGGCTCCTGCTCCTGATAAGGGCTGGGGACGCACTGGACCGAGCGGCGCAGGCCACTTCGTGAAGATGGTGCACAACGGCATTGAGTACGGCATGATGCAGGCGTTCGCAGAAGGCTTTGCGATCTTTGAAGCGAAGAAGGAGCTGAACCTGAACAACGCACAGATCGCAGAGATCTGGCAGTACGGTTCGGTCGTCCGTTCGTGGCTTCTGGACCTGACCGCGGAAGCTCTAAAGGCGAACCCCGAACTGAAGGGCATCGCACCGTTCGTTCCGGATTCGGGCGAAGGCCGCTGGACAGTGTTTGAGGCAATCGATCTGAATGTTTCGGCACCGGTGATCACGGAGTCGCTGATCCGCCGTATTCGTTCGCGTGAAACTGACAACCTGACGGACAAGATGCTGTCCGTGATGCGTAATGCCTTCGGCGGTCACGCCATGAAGAAGGAGTAGTTTCGTCTACTGGAGCAGTATTCGAGCGCATTCCCATGAATCCGGCGAGGCCGCCGTGCGCTCTAACAACAAAGAAGACTGCGGCGGCCTTTCGCAGCAAGAATTGAAGAAGGATTGAACCCATGGCAACAACCGGTATCAATGTTTCCCCGGAGCAGGTGGAAGCGAACAAGTGCAAGGAAAGCATTCCGGAGCCTTGCATCGTTGTGATTTTTGGTGCTTCGGGCGATTTGACGAAGCGTAAGCTGCTGCCCGCGCTCTATCACCTGGAGCAGGCGAATCTTCTGCCTGAGAATTTTGCGGTTGTCGGCGTAGCTCGTCGCGACCTCTCTGCTACCTTTGCGCCGGACATGAAGGACGGCATCCTCAAGGGCGGCGGCGTCGATGAGAAGGAAGAGAAGCTCGGCAAGTTCATCGACCGCGTGAAGTACTTCGCCACCGAGTTCGACAACGACGAAGGTTTTGAGAAGCTGAAGGCGTATCTCGCCGACCTCGACAAGCAGTTCGGCACCAAGGGCAACCGCCTGTTCTATCTTGCCGTTGCTCCGGAGTTCTTCGCTGACATCACCCACCGCCTGGGCAACCACGGCATGACTGGTGAAGACGGCGACCACTGGGTCCGCGTCATCATCGAGAAGCCCTTCGGTACGGATCTGGAAAGCGCGAAGAAGCTCAATTCTGAGATCAACCAGGTGCTCAAGGAAGATCAGATCTTCCGTATCGACCATTACCTGGGCAAAGAGACGGTTCAGAACATCCTCGTCTTCCGCTTCGGCAATGGCATCTTTGAGCCCATCTGGAACCGCAATTACATCGATCACATCCAGATCACCGCTGCGGAATCCATCGGCATTGAAGGCCGCGGACCGTTCTACGAGGCAGCCGGTGCTCTGCGTGACGTTCTGCAGAACCACGTGATGGAAGTACTCAGCTTCGTCGCCATGGAACCACCAGACGTTTTCGAGTCGGCTCCCGTGCGTATCGAGAAGCTGAAGGTTTGGAAGGCAATCAGCCCCATTCCGGTAGAGAACACGGCGCGTGGCCAGTATGGTCCGGGCACTGTTGATGGCGAAGCCGTAAAGGGCTATCGCGAGGAAGACCGTGTGAGTCCAGAATCGCAGACGGAGACGTTTGCTGCGATGAAGCTAGAGATCGACAACTGGCGTTGGGCTGGTGTGCCGTTCTACATCCGCGCAGGCAAGCGTCTGAAGACGCGTGTGACGGAAGTGGTCATCACCTTCAAGCGTCCTCCGCTGCACATCTTCCAGGGTTCTGGTGCTGGTGCAGAACAGCTTGAGCCGAACGTTCTTACGCTGCGCATTCAGCCGGATGACGGCATCAAGCTGAAGTTCGGTGCGAAGATCCCTGGACCGACGACGAACATTGCACAGGTGAACATGAACTTCTCCTATGCTGAAGCGTTCGGCAAGTCGTCTGCCAATGGCTACGAGCGTCTGTTGCTGGATGCCATGCTGGGTGATGGAACGCTGTTCGCAGAGCGTGAAGGCGTGGAGACCACATGGGCTCTGATGACGCCGATCCTCGAAGCATGGAAGGCTCAGAAGAAGGACTTCCCGAACTACGATGCTGGTTCGTGGGGCCCGAAGGAAGCAGATGAACTGTTGGAGCGCGATGGACGCGCATGGCAGGCCTAACTAACGGAACAGGAGCGGGCGCTGATGAAATCTCATCAGCGCCCGTTTTCTTTGTGCGGAGCTTGAGGCGATGGTGTCGTCATTCTGTTTTTTCAGGATGAAGGCCTAGACTATCTCGCAGCGCGGCGACGCATCCGAAGAACAGAAGGATCAAGAAATGCCGAGAAAAACTATTGCCGATTATCTTGTCTACGACACGCCGCAACGGCTGGCACACGCAGCAGCAGAGGTCTTTGCGAAGTATGCCGCAGATGGTGTCGCAGCGCGTGGCGTGGCGCGTATCGCTATCAGTGGAGGCAGCACCCCGAAGCGCATGCTCGCTCTGCTGGCAGAGGAGCCGTTCCGTTCACAGATTAATTGGGAAAAACTGCGTCTTTACTGGGTGGATGAGCGCTGCGTTCCTGCGGATCATGCGGACTCCAACTACCGCATGACGCGCGAGCAGCTACTGAGCAAAGTGCCGTTGGCAGAAGAGAATGTCTTCCGCATGGAAGGCGAACTGAATCCTGAGGATGCTGCCTCGCGTTATGAAGCGACGTTGCGCAATACTTTCCGACTAGAAGGAGCAGAAGCTCCTGCGTTTGATCTTGTGCTGTTAGGCATGGGCGATGACGGTCACACAGCGTCGATCTTCCCGAACACCTCCGCGATCGATGCGATGGGAACGCTGGTTGCAGCGAACCATGTACCGCAGAAGGATTCCTGGCGCATCACGCTGACGTGGCCGGTCATCAATCACGGCCGTCGCGTGGTGTTCCTGATTGAAGGTGGCGCGAAGGCAGAGGTGCTGCGCGAGGTTCTTTTGGGCAGTTATGATCCGGATCGACTTCCCGCACAGCTCATTCGGCCTGAGAATGGACAGATTGGACTTCTGCTGGATGCCGAGGCCGCAAAGCGGCTGCCGAAGTCAGGCACACACGGCGATGCAGAGACAGGAACTCTGGAGCTAACACGATGATTCTTGCAGGCGATGTAGGTGGCACTAAGGTTGATCTTGCCTTGTATAACTTCACGAGCGGTAAGTTGCAGATGGTCTGCAACAAGAAGTATCCCGCCGGTGGTTATGCCGGTCTGCAGGATGTCGTTCAGGAATTTCTCGATGATCCCGGTATTGCTCCGGGCGTTGAGAAGCAGGTAGTGGCCGCATGCTTCGGCGTTCCTGGGCCGGTGAAGGATGGTCACCTAAAGCTGACCAATCTGCCGTGGGAACTGGATGCGCGTGAGTTGTCGAAGGGCCTGGGCATTGAACACATCTTCCTGATCAACGATCTGGAAGCGAATGGCTACGGTGTTGCGGAGCTTGGCCCGGATCAGATATTTGAGTTGGAAGCAGGCGATAAGTCGGCTCTGGGACATCGTGCTCTTGTATCTCCAGGAACCGGTCTTGGAGAGGCCCTGCTGGTCTGGAATCCGTTAGCGCGGCGGCATGTTCCGCTGCCATCGGAGGGCGGCCATGTGGATTGGGCGCCGCGCAATCCGCTTGAGATTGAACTGTTGCAATACCTGCTGAAGACTCTCAAGGGCCGCGTATCTACCGAGCGCGTGGTGAGTGGTCTTGGTTTGAAGAACATCTATGAATTCCTTCGCGACGCGAAGAAGATGGAAGAACCCAAGTGGTTGCGCGAACGCATGGAGACGGAAGATCCGAACTTCGTGATCGGCACCACGGGTGAGGATGGTTCGTGCGAACTGACCGCGAAGGTACTGGAGATGTTCAGTGCCTCTCTTGGCGCAGAGTGCGGCAACATGGGATTGAAGCTGCTGGCTGCTGGCGGTATCTATCTTGGTGGTGGCATCCCGCCGAAGATTTTGAAGACACTAAAGTCGGGTCCGTTCCGTGATGCGCTATTGGATAAGGGCCGTCTCTCTCCGCTACTTCACACCATGCCAGTACGCGTCATCTTAGAAGACAAGTGTGCGCTGATTGGTGCTGCTGCGTTTGCAGAAGCACGTGCTGCGGAGATCAGCGGACACAGTGAACGAGCTGCTTCACAGCCGTAACTAAAGGCGATTTTGAATATAAACGATGAAGGTGGCCGCCACGGCCACCTTCATCGTTTATGAATTCGCTTTCATTCGTAGCTACTTCGGTCAACGGAAATGTAACGCGAGGCTGTTATTGACGATCTAGACGATTATCAATAATCTTCGTTCGCTTCACCGAAACACTTTCTGGAGACCTTAATGTTCGGACGCAAATTCCCCCTT
>NZ_JAEDXV010000033.1:0-44471 GCF_036877645.1 Terriglobus sp. ADX1 | reverse complement strand
TGAAGCATCCCACGTGGGTTATGGGACAGCGCATCACCATTGATAGCGCCACCATGCTCAACAAGGGACTTGAAATCATCGAAGCATGCCGCCTGTTTGATCTGCCGCCGAGCAAGGTGAAGGTCACGATCCATCCGCAGTCCACCATCCACTCGCTGGTGGAATACGTGGACGGCAGCATCCTGGCACAGCTTTCGGTTACGGACATGCGCCTACCGATTCTTTACGCGATGGCGTACCCCGAACGCGTGCCCAGCGAATTGACCTTTGATATGGCCGCGCTGGCTCAGTTGGATTTCCAGCAGCCTGATTTTGAACGCTTTCCCTGCCTGCGGTTGGCATACGAAGCGGCAGAGGCTGGGCCGTCGCACTGCATTGCACTGAATGCCGCAGACGAAATTGCTGTTGCGGCATTCCTAAAGGGTGATCTACCCTTTCTTGGCATCCCACGCACCATAGAACGTGTACTGGAACGGACGCCAGCGGCTAATCCGGCAACGATTGCCGAAGTTCTGGAAGCGGACGCAACCGCCCGCGAAACCGCTCGCCAAGTGGCATCGGAAACGCTGGCTCGCGCCTGACCCTGGGTCCGGTACAAAACGTCTAAACTTCAGGTTGTATTTGATTGGCCACGCGCTGATCGCGTAGTACGAGAGGGTCTGTTTGCACATCGGCGAAATGCTCATCACCATTATTTATTTCCTCGTCATCCTGGGCGTCATGGTCCTGGTACACGAGTTCGGTCATTTTGCTGCGGCGAAGCTTTTTGGCGTTCGCGTGGAGGCGTTCTCCATCGGCATGGGCAAGCGGCTGTTTGGCTATGTGCATAACGGCACCGACTACAAGGTGTGCGCGCTGCCCATTGGCGGCTACGTGAAGATGACGGGCGAAACCGAGATGGAGATGATCCAGACCTCGCCCAGCGAAAGCCTGGATCCCAACTCTCCTGACGGCGCGTTGCACTCCGCGCGTCCCGGCGAAGACACTGGCAACTTTAACGCGAAGCCTCGTTGGCAACGCATGGTGATCGCGCTTGCAGGCCCTATTGCCAATTTCGTCCTGGCGATCTTTGTCTTCACGCTCGTTGCGCATTATCACCACGAGACCATTGAATATCTGCAGGATCGCGGCGAACTGGATTACGTCGTAGCCGACTCACCGGCGGCAAAAACCGGCATCCAGGTGGGCGATCAGATTGTCCGCTTTGACGGCATCACGAACCCCACATGGCAGGACGTGATGATGTTCAGCGGTTTGAAGGCAGGCCAGACGCTTCCCTTCTCGTATATCCATAACGGCAACCGCGTAAACGCCGAACTGCCCATCAACTACACCGGCAAGCCGGAAGACTTTGGCCCGGAAGATGTGTCCACCGTGCTGGGTCTTGTGCCGCGTCCGCAGGAAGGCCCGGTGGTGATCAACGATCTGCCGGACAGCACCACGCCTGCAGCGCGTGCGGGTCTGCAGAAGGGCGACAAAATTGTTGCCATTGATGGTCATAAGTTCCACGGTACAGAGGCCACCAGTGCGTATCTGAGCGATGTGGGTGGGCGCCCTGTCACACTCACCATCGACCGCAATGGCGAAACGCTGCAGGTTCCCATCACGCCACGACTTACACCCGGAACCAACGGAGCGCAGGCTTACAAACTTGGCTTTGCCGTGATACCGCCGCCTGTTGTAACGACGAAGCAGCCGTTGAACGTGGCAATGAAGACCGGCTGGAAGGATTTCACCAAGAACTCCACGCTGGTGTTTGACGTACTCGGCGGCATGTTCAAGCGTCAGGTCTCCGTGCGTAATCTGAGCGGTCCTGTTGGCATTGCGCAGCAGGTGGGCATGGCACGCGAAATGGGCACATGGACAGTGATGAGCCTTGCTGCCGCCATCAGCCTGAACCTGGGCATCTTCAATCTGCTGCCCATGCCGATTCTCGACGGCGGCATGATCCTTTTCCTCATTATTGAAAGCATCATCCGCGTGATGTGAATGCGCAGTTGAAGGAGCGTATCTACCAGGCGGCATTTGTCTGCATTATCCTGTTCGCGATGTTCGTTATCTTTAACGACATCACCAAGCTGTCGATCTTCAGCCACAAGGGATAAGGCAATGCGCATTCTGATGGTGGGCGCCGGCGCCACCGGCGGATACTTTGGTGGACGCATGGCGCTCGCAGGCCGCGACGTCACGTTCCTGGTCCGTGGTCAGCGCAAGGAACAATTGCAGCGTGATGGCATTCGCATCGCCGGGCCATCGGGCGACGCAGTGCTCACAGCACCAAAGCTTATCACCGCAGATGAACTGAAGACCGCAGGTGCATTCGATGTCGTCATCATCAGCGTGAAGGCGTATTCGCTGGATAGCGCAATGAACGACTTCGCTCCTGCGGTTGGCGACAACACGGTCATTGTGCCCATCCTGAATGGCATGCGGCACCTTGACACGCTTGCGCATCGCTTTGGCAAAGAGAAGGTCATGGGCGGTTCCGTGCGTATCGTCTGCGACGTGGAACCTGACGGACTTATCCGTCAGATGACGAAGCTGGACCACATGAACTTTGGCGAGACCAGCGGCGACGTGACCTCGCGCGCGCAGGCGTTGCGCGATACCTTTGATGTTCCCGGCATAACACTCGCGCTGTCGAACGACGTTATCGACACCATGTGGCAGAAGTGGTGGATTCTTTCGACGATGGGCGCAGTCTGCGTACTTGGCGGCGGCAATGTGGGCGAGATCGTATCCACGGGCGCACAAGGTGTTGCGATGGCGCTTGCGGTGCAGGACGAAGCCATTGCCATTGCAACGGCGAATGACCATCCCGCTGATGCAGAGTTTGCCAAAGGCCACGCACAACGCATGACTGAGGCGGGTTCGTCGCTGACGTCGTCCATGTATCGCGACATGACCAAGGGATTGCCTGTGGAAGCCGATCACATCCTCGGCGATCTGCTGGCCCGCGCCAACGGCGTAAAAGCACCGCTGCTGGGCGCGGCTTACACGCACCTGAAGGTGTACGAAGGAAGGCGTGGATGAATCTGCGTGTGCTGTATCACAACAACTGTTTCGATGGCGCATGCTCCGCATCGCTCTTTACGAAGTTCCATCGCGAATGCATTGGCACCGCCACGGAATACAGCTACAAAGGTCTGGCCCACAAAGCCGGAGCGCAGTTTGATCCTGCCGACTTCAGCGGTAATGAAAACGCCATCGTCGACTTTAAGTATTACGATTCGCCGAAGCTCACATGGTGGTTCGATCATCACCAGAGCGCGTTTCTGACGGAAGCCGATCACGAAGATTTTCTTCGCGACAAGTCTGGCAAGAAGTTCTTCGACCCCACACGCATCTCCTGCACTGGCTTCATTGCGGACATCGCGCGTGAGAAGTTTGGTTTCAGCACCAAGGGCCTGGAGGATCTGCTGCTATGGGCAGACATCATCGACGGCGCAAAGTTTGAATCGGCGGACGCCGCCGTTGGCCTTGCTGCACCAGCCATGAAGTTGATGATGGCGATTGAAGGCACCAGTGACCCTACCTTTATTCCGCAACTGATTCCGCTGCTCACGTCACAGTCGCTGGTGGACACTTTGCAGGAAAACTTTGTGCAGGCAGAAGTGCAGCCACGGCTGGAGAAGCATCATCGCGACATCACACTGTTGCGTTCGCGTGCAGCCAGCGATCATGGCGTGATCACCTTCGACATCACCGACCAGCCCACCGAGGGCTACAACAAATTCATCCCGTACTATCTGCTGCCGCAGGGTGTATACGTGGTGGGTTTGTCGAAGTCCAGCTTCCGCACCAAGATTTCAGTCGGCACCAACCCGTGGACGACCGTGTCCACAGATAAGCTTGCGAACATCGCAGCTATCTGCGAACGCTACGGCGGAGGAGGGCATCCTCGCGTTGGCGCCATCAGTGTGCCAGTGGATCGCGTGGATGAAGCACGCCGCATTGCAGCGGAAGTCACAGCAGAATTGAAGGCGCTGGATCAGCGCAACATTCTGCCTACGGACTAACGCAGAGTTCTACGTGGAACTCTGCAAGCGGCTCTCATCCAGATCCAGTTCACGTTCCAGCGTGCGATAGACGCTCTCATCTACACGCCCTTCATCACGCAGGGCGATCAGTTGTTGACGCTCTGCGCGATACGTCTCCGCAAGAATCGTCTGCATGGAACGTTCGTGACGATCCTGTGCAGGAACACCCGGCCCACAATCCTGAATGAACTCCAACCGGTGTTCGTACTGGTGCAGCAGGTCTTCGTACGCATGCTGCAGCGAGGGATCATCACCTTCACGGGCTGATGAAAGATAGCCCATCGCGCTGCGGATCAGGATGCGTCGTGCCTCTCCTTCATCGCACTCGCTGGTGGGAAGATTCTTTAGCCGCAACACGCGCAGCAATGCCGGCAACGAAAGCCCCTGCAGCACCAGCGTCACCAGGATGACGCAGAACGTGAGGAAGATGATCATGTTGCGCTGGTGAAATGGCTGGCCGTTCGAAAGCTGGTACGGCAGCGAGTTGGCTGCGGCCAGCGCCACAACGCCGCGCATGCCGGTCCATCCCATTACAAAGATGCTTCTTGCCGAAGGCGTCTGCTCCTGTTGATGCTGGAAACGGCTGCGGAAACGATGCGTGATGTGTGCCATGGGGAAGCACCACAGCAAACGCAACGCGATCAGCACCGCTGCAAAGCTCAGACCGTAAAGAACGGCCTGCGTGTGAGTGAAGCCTCGAATGCCGTTCAGCACGGGCTGTATCTGCATGCCCAGCAGAAGGAAAACCAGGCCGTTCAGGAGAAACTCCGCCGCATCCCACACGGCTGTGATCTGCAGGCGCACGCCGGGCGAAAAGAATGTTGCGCTCTTACGGCTCATGAACAGGCCACACACCACCACGGCAATCACACCGGATGCATGCACGGACTCCGCCGTCAGATAGGAGCCATAGGCCACGATGAAGGACACGGCAATCTCTACCGGCCCGTCGTCAATGTAGCCTTCAAACCAAACTGCCAACTTGCCACAGAGCAAGCCCGCGCCCACACCACCGGCGAACAGCCACAGCAGTCGAAGCAGGCCTTCTGTGAGCGTAGGCGCTGAACCACGCAGCAGCATGTCCACGCCAAACTCCAGCGCCAGCAGGCCCGTGGCGTCGTTCAGCAGGCTCTCGCCCTCCAGAATGTCCACGATGCGTTTCGGCATGCCGATCTTGCGTGCAATCGAGGTCGCCGCCACGGCATCCGTTGGCGACACGACGGCGCCCAGCAGGAACCCGATCCGCCAGTCAAACTCTGGCAGAAAATAATGCGCTGCCACAGCCACGCCGATAGCCGTGAAGAAGACCAGTCCCACTGCCAATGAACTGATGGTGACAATGTTGTATTTGAAGTCAGTCCACGACGTTTGCCACGCGGCGGCAAACAGCAGCGGCGGCAGGAACACAAGGAACACCAGGTTCGGCGGCAGTGGAATATCCGGCACCACCGGCAAAAACGAGGCGAACAATCCCGCCAACACCAGGACGATGGGATACGAGACAGACAGCCGCCGCGCCACTCCTGCGATGAGCGCAATCGCAATCAGCAGCCCCAGAAGCAGGGATTGCAGCACATGAAGGTTCACCTCTCTAGTGTGCCATCCGGGACGCGACTCGTGGAATGTAGGGACACGGACATCTGGTTGTCCCACGAAAATCCCGATTTGGACGAGAACAAACTCTTTCCACAAAGCTAGACTCGTAAGAATCAAGATGTTGGATAGAGCAAAAGCAGAGACAGGAGGCCACGCGCGCTTTGTCACACGAGCCGATGTGCTTGCGTGGGTCATCCTGGCCGTTGCAGCAGTATTCGCTGCTCTTCCTCTGCTGACGCGCGGCTACTCCTGTGGCCATGATTTCGACTTCCACCTGCGCAGTTGGATGGAAGCCAGCGCGCAATGGAAGAGCGGCATCATTAAGCCCGTATGGGCGTTCCACGCCGCATGGGACGCAGGCGAACCGCGCCTGCTGTTCTATCCGCCACTTTCATGGATGACGGGCGCCTTGCTCACACTGATTCTTCCGTGGAGCAGTATCGCCTTCAGCTTCACCGCGCTGGTGCTGTTCCTGAGTGGCGTCACGATGCATCGCCTGTTGCGGCGATGGGTTTCACCGGGCATAGCGATCTTCGGCGGCTGCCTTTATCTGGTAAATCCTTACATGCTGTTCTGCGCCTATGAGCGCACAGCTTATGCAGAACTGATGGCCGCTGCGTGGATGCCCCTGCTACTGATCGGCCTTCTGCGCGACCGCGTAACAGCATGGCGCATCGCCATCGCCATCGCGCTGCTATGGATCACGAACGCGCCTGCTGGAGTCGTGGGTTGTTATTCCATGTTGCTCATAGGAGGCATGCGCTGGCTGTATCTCCTGCGCAAAGACCGGGAAAGAGCATGGCCCTACTTCGGCCGTGTCGCAGCAGGATTTTTACTCGGGATACTGCTGGATGCGTTTTACCTTTTTCCCTTCGCTATCGAACGCAAGTTCATCACACTCAACGCAGCGTTAACACCCGCCGCCAGTCCCGAGGCGAACTACCTTTTCCAATACACGAAGGATGAGTTCCACAACGGCGTTCTGCTCCACTCCTCCACCATTGCTGTCTCGTTGATTGCAGCAGCTTTGGTTTGCGGCAGTGTGATCCTTCTGCTGCAACGCAAACAAGTGCGCGCCTTTGCTGGCATGCACGATCGCGACGCATCCTTGCAGCGAAATAACGCAGGGCACATCGCCGTGCCTGTGTTGATGATCTACAGCGTTATTGTTCTTCTACTGCAAACGCCTCTGTCCGGAGCGGTGTGGCATTACGCACCGCAACTGAATTTCCTGCAATTTCCGTGGCGCTTTCTTGCCATGCAGGGCGCGGTTTCTGTAACGGTGGTGATGCTGATGTTGAAACGCATCACCGCATCCCGCGCCGTCACACAGAGAGCCAATGCCGCATGGATGCTGGCCGGATTACTGTTGGCGCTCGCGGCAGGCTACGGTCTTGCCAATCCAATCTTCCGGCAGGGTTGCGATGACGAAGAAGGCCTGGCGCCACAGTGGATGTTTTTTCAACGTGGCGACGGCTTTGAACAGACGGACGAATACACTCCGATCCGCGACGACAACGACGTACTGAAGATCAAACTTCCCGCAGCATGGGTCGCACAAAATGCGCGCAATCAACCTGCCAGTGGCAACGGTTCCTTTCCGAAAGGAACGCCGCTGCCTGCGGAGCAGATCCCGCATTCTGACGACCTTATCTTCACGCCCAACGCGACTCACGCCAACGATGTGTTGATTGTCCGTTTGCGTTCCTTCCACGGCTGGCATGTGCTGCTGGACGGCGTGGAACAAAACACTCTGCCTCAGCGACCGGATGGGCTTCTGGCTGTGCCTTTGCGTAGTGTTGGACCACATCGCGTGGAAGCGCGATATCGCAAGCCATGGGATCAGTGGGCAGGCGGAGCATTGTCTCTGCTGGGGTTAGGCATCCTTATCATTGCGGCAAAGCGCGAAGAATCCTCGCACAGCGGCCTTCTCCGGTAGAATCAAAGAGATCACTCACCCACACATGTCTGTAGATTTTTCGCAACTCGTTCAGGAAGGCGTAGCCCAGACCGACGCAGCGTTGGAACGCCTGCTGCCCGGCCCGGATGCGCAGCCGCACAACATCCATCGCGCCATGCGCCACAGCGTCTTCGCGGGTGGCAAACGCTTGCGCCCGCTGCTGGTGCTGGAATCCGCTCGCATGATCAACGGCACGTTGCCCGATGGCGCGGCCGACGTAGGCGCAGCTGTTGAAATGCTGCACACCTACTCGCTGATCCATGATGATCTGCCCGCGCTGGACAATGATGACCTGCGCCGCGGCAAGCCCACCTGCCACGTGGTCTACGGCGAAGCCATGGCCATCCTCGCAGGCGACGCGCTGCAAACGCTGGCTTATGAAACCCTCGCCAAGCTGCCCGGCGATGCGCTTGCAAAGATTGAAATCGTTAAGGAAATCGCCATTGCCACAGGCACCGGCGTGGGCTACGACGGTCTGGCTCCCGGCATGATCGGCGGCCAGGTGTGGGACATTGAAGGCGAAGGCACCAAGCCCACCGCTGAACGTGTGGAAGCGATTCACCGCTCCAAGACCGGCGCGCTCATCACCGTCTCCATCGTTGCGGGTGGTCTCATCGGCGGCGCGTCCGCGGATGAAGTCGCCAGTCTTCGCCGCTTTGGACAGAAGGCCGGACTCGCCTTCCAGATCGTGGATGACGTGCTGGACATGACGCAGAGTAGCGAAGAACTGGGCAAGACCGCTGGCAAGGACACAGCTACGGACAAAGCCACATGGCCCGCTGTCTTTGGCATCGAAAGCAGCCGCGCAACCGCCGCTGAACTGCTGCGCGATGCTCTTGCGGAACTTGATCGCTTTGGCACAAACGCTGACCGCCTGAAGGCCGTGGCCCGCGCTCTGGTTGAGCGCACACACTAATCCCGATGCTTACCGAAGACGATGTTCGCGATGCGCTCCGTGTCTGTTTTGACCCGGAACTACAGGTGAACATCGTCGATCTCGGCCTTGTTTACGGCATCACGATCACACGCGACGAAGAAGCTCCGGGCTTCGAGCCCCGCTACCTTGTCCACATTGCACTGACGATGCGTGCGCCAAACGACGAGCGTGAAGCTCTGCTCATTGGACAGGTGCAAAACCGCCTTGCAGGTATGCGTGAAGTGAGTCGCGCCACCGTCGAGGTTGTATGGGAACCCGCATGGACTGCTGACCGCATGACGGCTGCGGCACGCCAGCAACTGGGTCTTGATCGCCCTGCAAAGCAAGGCCTCATCAACATCACGCTCTAAGCAAAGCGCGTCATTCTGAGCGAAGCCGAAGGACCTGCTTTCTTCTCCGCCACTACAACGCAACCGGCAGGCAGCTACGGTTTCAACGCGGCCCCATACTTCACCTGCGATTGCCCCTGAAGCTCTGCGTTGTCCGTAAACTTCAGCACACTGCCATCCTCAATCTGCAGCTGGATATCACTCAGTTTCAGATTTCGTGTGTTTGCAATGCTTCCCGCAGACTTCGCTGCAATCGTCACATGATCGATCACGAAGTTATCCAGCGTCGCATTCGGATACGCCGACATATCGATCGCAGTTGTCGCATTCTTCGCGTCGATGTTCCAGATGTGAATATCGTGAAAGTGCGGCAGCCCTTTCTCCGGTGGAACAGGCGTTGTTAGTGGAATCCAGTACGGCGGCACCGTCTTCGGGTCAGCATCTTTCGGCAACGTGGCATAGCTGTACGACGGGTTCCAGTTCAGCGTCACCTTGATCGGCGTCTTCACACCGTCGAGATGTAGATCATGCACACGCAGGTTCTCACCAAAGCCACCGCGCACACGAGCACTCTTAATCAACACGCCGTTGCTTACGTTCTTCTCAGCGGTCAGGTTGTACGCTTCCACGTTGCGGAATCCTCCTGACGTCTCGCTGCCAAACGTCACTGCAGCGGCACCAGAGCGAATCACCGAATCATGAATCACCACGTTATACGTGGGCCGATTCACTCGCAGACCATCGCTGTCTCGTCCCGCCTTCAGACACAGCGCGTCGTCATTCACATCAATGTCTGCGTGCTGTACCTGGATATCGTGCGAGCTATCGATATCAATGCCATCCGTCGAAGGCCCCTTGCCACCGATGTTGTTGCGGATGGTTACACCATCCACCATTACATCGTGCGAGTAGCAAATGTGTACCGTCCAGAAGCCGGAGCGATGTAACTGCAATCCACCACCAAGCTTCACGTCCGACGAATCAAATACCTGGATCAGCCGAGGCCGTTTCGCGTCGTAATCGCTGGCCCAGCGTAACCCCTTGGGTTCATACGTCGCGCGCAGATCCCAGTAGCTCTTCCACCAATAACTGCCATCGCCATCGATGGTTCCTTCGCCGGTAATCTGCACATGCTGTTGCTTGTAGACATTCACCAGCGCCGCGGGCCACGTCATCTCAATCCCCGCAACGCGCGTGGGCATCTGTGGATATGCACTCAGCGATTGAATGCCGATTAACGTAACACCTTTGGCGATCTCAAGGTGCGTGTTGCTCTTCACAAAGATAGAACCGATACGATACGTGCCCGGAGCAAACGTCACGGTATCGTTATGTCGTGCGGCCTTATCCAGCGCGCGCTGAATGGCCTTTGTATCATCCGCGGCACCATCGCCCTTCGCGCCAAAATCATTCACACGCAACGTAGCCGCATGCAGCGAAGCAGATGCCAACAATACCAGCGGCAACAGGCCACGAAGCAAGAAGTTTACTTTCCTAACCATCGCAACCCGTTTCCTATTCTTGAAGAACTAATCCAGGTCAAACTCACGGAAGGGCTTGCCCGTATCGGGCGATTCCTTCGCCTTACGGAAAGCCTCTTCAAACTTTGCATTCAGGATGCTGTCGCGATTCTTCTGCGCTTCGACCGACTGCGCAAAGATGTTGTCGCGGCGCGCATCGTTCTCGCGCGCCGCCTTCGCAGCCGAGCCCAAATCTTCAAACGTGCGCTTTCGCGGAGCGGGTGTGTGAGCAATGATGGTCTGCGTCACGGGATCGATGCGCAGCATCGCGCCACAATCCGGACACAGCACTTCAAATCCGATTTCCTTCGTCTGCTTCTTCGCCATACGCAGAGGATTTTACGCCCTCTACGCGCACTATGGTTTAGATGTCGAAGACGCGATGGCCCGGACACTCCTGCTCCGCGTTCTCCACCAGCATCCTCGGCAGATCTACCGTGCTCACAGCAAGGAACTGCGCGCCCGCCAGCAGACGTTCCTGCACGTGGCCATTCGGAAACAGGTTCAGCGTCATCGCCTCAGCATGTTTACGCAGGAAGGTTTCGCGCTCCAGTTGCCAGTTCGCAGCCAGTCGCCGCAGGCGGTTCATCTGGTAACGCATCTTGTTCGCGGCAATGGAAGCGCTGTGGCCCAGATTGCTGTCCATCGCCCCCATCCACTGCTCCACTTCCTTCAACTCCGCATCCAGTGCATTTCCCGCACCGGCAATCTTGCGCTTGCCTTCAATGGGCATAGCGCGCGCAGCCAACCGCTGCGAAAGGGCATCAGCCGTGGTCAACGCATCGCGGAAGCTCACCTCATGCTGATCCATCACCTTCCGAATGGCATCCGGCACGACCGTTCCGGAAAGACGTGGCAGAATCGGCGTTGGCGCTCCCAGAATCGCTTCGTAGAGCGGCTGCAACTGCGCAAAATATGCAATTTCAGCGGGGCCACCGACATAAGCCGACGTGGGCAGAATCGCATCCTGAAACACCGGCCTCAACAATGCATTCGGGCTGATGCGTTCGGGCTCCGCATCCAGAATAGCCAGCAGTTCGTCTGCGGTATACACCCGCGAACCGGCCTTCCATTCGCTGCTTCCTGCAACATGCTTCAGCGCAACGCGGTTGCCGTCTTCGCCAACGATGAACAGCAGCGTGCTGTCGTCATGCACCAGCACCTGCGCGCCATAGCCCGCAGCTGCCAGATCATGATTGCGCTTCACAACAGAAGCATGAAGAGCATCGGCATCTTCAATTGCCGCACGCATCACCGGCGCACCCATTTGGTGGAACGCACGCGTGCTGGCATCAATCACAATCAGCCCAAACTCTGCGAAGACACCGGCGATGAATTTGCCGAACGCGGTAGCCAGCGTGTCCTGCGGCGTATAGCTGCTGCGCAAAAGCTCCGTAATGGGCGCGTAGGCCAGCAACTCTTCTGCTTTCTCCAGCACGGCTTCAATCTGCGGGCCCAGCACCAGGTTCCCCACCGGCTGCTGGCGATGTTGCGGGAAGGTGGAGTGCAACGTCTCCACTCCATGCTTCGCCAGCAACGAAACCTGATTCACTTCATCCAGATCATGGTCTTCGGTCGCCATCCAGAAAATGGGCACATGCGGCACACCGCGTTCGCTGGCCACCTGCGCCTTGCGAACCGCCGTGGCAGCCTTCATCAGCGTTAGCAGCGGCCCGCCAAGCAGGCCTACCTGCTGGCCTGTGACCACCGCCTTTGCGCCATTACGAAGTTTTTCCAGATTTGCAAACGTTGTGTCACTACAACCAAATACCGTGGCCTGTTCCGTCAGCGCATCCACCAGAACATTGCGCTCCGGCTGCAGACGTACCGACCGCCCCTGCATCCAGCGGTCGTCAAACGGGCTAGCCGCATAAAAACGGCGCACCGGGGCATCCGGCGCAGCCGTGCGCAGCTCCGTGTAGTCCACGAAGAGCCGCGACAAATGCGGAAGAACGGTGATCGGATAACACTCAAGACTCATAAACAGGTCACTGCTTCCGCTTTTGAACGGGGTCCGCTATAGGATGGCACGTCCCACGTGTTGGATGCAGGTTTTGATACGTTGATTGCTATGGCCAAGCGTATCGCAACCACCCAGCCCGTAAAGAAGACGAACAAGAAATTCACAGAGTCTCCTGCAAAGAAGTCCGTCCCCGCCGTAAAGGCTCCCCGACTGCCGAAGGGCAAAGCGCAGATCCTGTCCTCGAAACAGACGTACAAGGGCAAGGTCTTCAGCGTATTTACGGAAAAAGTACGCGAACCCAACGGCGTGGAAGCCATCCGCGATGTCGTTCGACACTCCGGCTCGGTCGTTGTGTTAGCCGTAGATGAAAGCACCAACCCCGCCGATCCCCTCGTCGTCATTGAGCGCCAGTTCCGCCATGCCGCTGACCAGTACCTGCTGGAGCTTCCTGCGGGACGCGTCGAACCCGGCGAGAAGACCCTGGCCGCGGCCAAGCGCGAACTGATTGAAGAGACCGGCTACCGTGCCAAAAAGTGGACAAAGCTTGTCCGCTACTACGCAAGCCCCGGCTTCGTGGCAGAGTGGATGGAAATTTACCTGGCAACCGGCATTACCGCAGGCACAGCGCAGCCAGAGGACGATGAAAAGATTGAGGTTCGCCTTCTACCTCTATCGGAACTGGTGCGCATGTGCGCCGCAGGTGAGATTCACGACGGTAAAACCATCATTGGTGCCCTCAGCTACGCCCAGCGTCTGCGCGCTCTTTCAGGGAAGTAGTACTGGTCTTCCATGTCATGAAATGGCATGGGAGGCTGCGCTACCAATTTCTTGAAAAAATTACCTCACCTTGCGCCCAAATTGGATTTTGCGCGTCTATCAAGCACCATCCTCGCGACGGATAATCCAGCGAGCACGAAGGCCGTGATGGTTGCGCAAGTGGTGAGCACGAGTGGCACAGTACAAGGGCACAGTGAAGTGGTTCAACAATGCAAAGGGCTATGGCTTTCTGGGACGCGATGACGGCGGCGCGGATGTTTTCGTGCACTACAGCGCGATCCAGTTGGATGGCTATAAGAGCCTGAAGGAAGGCGACCCGGTGGAGTTCGACGTGATTCAGGGCTCCAAAGGACCGCAGGCCGACGCAGTTATTCTGACGGCAGCCTAAACACTTCGTTCACGGCGGTTCGAAACGGGCGGGCTTCCAACCCGCCCCAACTCCTCTCCGCGCAACGAAGACTCACAACTAAGCCTGCGCCAATGTAGTCTCATGTCCGTATGGACAACATCACCATGGCGCGCCTGCTGGAAGAAACCGCGGCGCTGCTGGAGATTGACGCAGCCGACCCTTTTCGCGTGCGCAGCTATCGGCGCGCAGCAGAAGCTGTCGAACAGCAGACCACACCTCTCGTCACCCTCATTGACGATCCCAAACAATTGCTCACCATTGGCGGTATTGGCAAAGGCATGGCCGCGAACATTGTGGACATGGTTCGCACTGGCTCCATACCGTTGCGCGATGAGCTACTGAAGAAGTACAAGCCTTCCATGCTGGAGCTGCTTCGCCTACCCGGCATGGGGCCAAAGACGGTTGCACTCATGTGGAGCGCGCTCGAAATCTCCAACATCGACGAGCTGGAAACCGCCGCCAAGGCTGGCCATCTGGCCAAGCTGCCCCGCTTCGGGCAGAAGCAGGTCGACAAGCTGCTGAAAGGCATTGAGGACGCGAAGAAGCATAGCGGTCGCTTCCGCATTGATAACGCGACGGAGATCGCCGAAACCATCAGCAAACTCATCCGTGAATTTCCTGGCATTGAAACCATCACACCCGCAGGCTCGCTACGACGCGGTAAGGAGTCGGTTGGTGATCTTGATCTTTTGGTCACCGGACCTGCATGTGAACCGGATGTGGTCAGCGCGGCGGTAGAACATGTGGCATCACTTCCGCTGATCGACACGCTGATCGCTCGCGGCCAGAACAAAGTGAGCTTTACGCTACGCAATCAACTACAGGTGGACGTGCGCCTGCTGCCACGCGCCAGCTACGGCGCGGCGCTGCAATACTTCACCGGCTCCAAGATGCACAACGTGCTGCTTCGGCAGAAGGCATTGAAGCGCGGCTACACACTCAGCGAATACGCGCTGGCACGCATGAATCCGCAGGAAGGCGAAAGCGCCATCGTCGCTGCAGCCACTGAGGAAGAAATCTACGCCGCGTTAGGCATGCAATGGATTCCGCCGGAGCTGCGCGAAAACTGCGGCGAACTGGAAATGGCAGAGGCCAATACGCTGCCGCAACTGATCACGCTCGATGACATTCGTGGCGACGTCCATATGCACACAGTTGCCACAGACGGCAGCTACACCATCCGCGAGATGGCGGAAGGCGCATTGCTGCGTGGCTTGAAGTACATTGCCATCACCGATCACTCAAAGAACCTGGCCATGACCAACGGCCTGGACGATGCACGCGCACTCGACCATATCCGCGCCATTCATGCAGTGGATGCAGAGATGGAAGGCCGCATCCGGGTCTTCGCAGGCATTGAGGTAGACATTCTGCAGGACGGCTCGCTGGATCTGGAAGACGAAACACTCGCGCAGATGGACGTGGTGATTGGCAGCATCCACTCTGCCTTCAACCTTCCCGCAGACGAACAAACGGAACGCCTGCTGCGCGCCGTTGAAAATCCATACCTGCATATCCTGGGCCATCCCACAGGCCGCAAGGTGCTCAAGCGCGATCCTTACCAGTTCGACATGGATATGGTGCTCCGCCGATGCGCAGAGCTTGGCGTTGCCGTAGAACACAACGCCGCCCCTGCACGCGCCGATCTTAGCGATTTGAATCTGCGCAAAGCGAAATCGCTGGGCTGCAAAATCAGCGTGAATACGGATGCGCATTCGCTCGAAGACATGGACAAGATGCGCTTCGGCATCACACAACTTCGTCGTGCATGGCTTACCAAAGACGACGTTTTCAACACACTCGAGGTTGAGGCGTTTCTCAATGCGCTTCGTCCCCGTCCAACGCAGGTGAGAGCATAGAACACATGGCAGAGATGAAGCTGGACGGTGGCGATAAGCAGCAACGCGGCATGCTGGTGCCCATTCTGATTGCGCTGGCAATCCTTGCAGCAGCAGGCGCATGGTTTGCAAAGGTGTATCTGCACCCTGAGGTCACAGCCACCGCAGGTCCGTTGCAGACCTTTGAATACACGGCGAAGTATGCACGCGGCGGCGGCATGCTCGTTGGTGAAGATCAGACAGACGTTGTCACGTATGTCATCGCCGACATCGCATTGAAGGACAACACCGAAGTCCCGCTCTTCCTGAAGGGCATTGACGGCACACTCACCATGGAAGACGGCACGATCATGACTGCAAGCGCGCTGGAGAAGACAGACCTGCCGCGTCTCGCCGCCATGTTCCCGGACATGCAGCCGAAGCTGGATGCCGTTGCACCCGCACCATTACTGCGTGAAAGCACCATCGCTCCCGGAGCCACCGGCCACGGCTACGTCATCTTCGCGTACAACGTGCCGCAAGCCGTATGGGACAAGCGCAAGGCTTCCGATGTAAGCATCAGCTTCTATCACCAGGAAACAGTAAAGGTGAAACTGCCGAAGTAGCGCCGGTTCTGCTGCGGAGCAGCTTGCAGAATTAGCTGAATAAAGGAACATCCGGCTTGCACCGAGCGTATAAGTTCTCAAAGGCAGACACGCACGAAAGAGTGGCGACAGCCATATGCCTTACGTAAGGACGAACTCTTGCTGGACGACATCAAAGTACACACTAAGTTCAAGCTCTCGGCACTGTGGTGCTCCGTTATGTTTTGCTACATCTACGGTGACTACTTCGAGCTGTATCAGTCTGGAAAATTGCAGCAAATGCTTGCCGGCAGAACTGCACTAGGTCCGGCAACCCAGGCAACGCTGCTGGGTATGTCGACACTCATGGCGATCCCAAGTCTCATGATTGCCTTGTCGCTCCTGTTGCCCGCGACAGCAAATCGTTGGCTGAATATTGTTCTCGGAGTCCTGTATTCAGTAATCATGCTTCTGGCGATTCAGGGAAGCTGGCACTTTTATGTGCTTTTCGGCTTGATAGAGATTGCTCTCACCGTCGCGATTGTTTGGTATGCCTGGATCTGGCCAAAACGATTGGCTTCGTAAGAGTTGTGTGGGAACAGGGAGCAGCCCCGTTCCCACACGCGAGAGCAAGGACCTTCAGGGCTCATCCGCCGAGCGAGAAGTTTACTGTGATGGTTGTCTCCACATCGGTTGGCTCGCCATTCAACAGGTAAGGCCGATACCGCCACGTCTGTACCGCAGCCACCGCACTGCTGCGAAGCATCTCCGGCCCTGAGATGACAGTGAGCCGCTGCATCTCTCCAGTCTTCGAGATGATGGCACGCAACACCACCGCTCCTGACACGCGCGCGGCCTTTGCAATTGCGGGATACACAGGTTCATTTCCAGAAAGCCTGTTGCCTGCAATCACTCCACTGGAGATGAGCACTGGAGCAGTCACCTTCGGTTTTGTGACAGTTACAACTGGCGGTGGTGCGCCAGTACCAAGGGCAGCGGCAATACCATTGCCGCTATCCATCGCTCCAACAATGGGCATTCCGATGTTGCTGCCCACGACCGGAGGAGGATCATCATGACCACGATCCACCGTGTGCGGAATACTCGTTGGAGCCGTGAATACATTCATCACAGCCACTGGCTTTATAGCGCGTTGTTGCGTGGCTTGCTGAACAGGTGCAGCGCGTGGAGGAGGCGGAGGCGCTGTCACCGTGGACATCAACGATGTCCGTGGCAACGCCTCCGGATACAGCAGTGGAACCAGGATCATCGCACCGACAACCATTGCGTTGAACGTGGCCGTGACCCACACAAAGCGACTGGAGTTTGACTTCAGCGCGCCCGATGATTCAACGATCGACATCTCGAACATAAGCAGTCCCATCTGCGAGAGAGAGTGCTGGGACTGTAGACACCGCCGCCAATCGTTTTGTTACAGCTATTGCCCCTTCGGGACAGATAAATATCCCGTCACCTGGTTCTTTGCCACGTTGTTCACCACAATCTCAAACAGCGCCGGGTTCTTGCCGCTGTAGAACTGAATGGGCTCGTACAAGGTCTTGTCCTTCTTCTCAATGTTGCGATCGTCCGAGCTTACGTTGAGTGTGAACTTGCCCTTCTTCTGGTCGACCTTCTTCAACTGCAGCTTCACAGACGACAACAGCGTGGGCTGCGCGCCCTTCTGCAGCGTGAACTCGTAGTAGGTGCGGTCGCCCTTGTGCTTCAGTTCTTCCAGCTCATCGTGGTTCTTCGCAATCAGGCCGCTCATCACGCCCGCATCGCCCATGGTGCGCTGCAACTGTGACTTCGTATCCGCCAGATCGGCCTTAGTGGCAGCGACATCTGTCTTCGTGGAACCGAGGTCGGTCTTCACAGAACCCACATCAGTCTTCACAGAAGTGACGTTCTCGTTCAACTTTGCTTCCGCTTCTTCACGCTTGGCATTGTCAATGTTCTGCTGCTTCATGATGGCCGCAGCCTTGGCATCAAGCTGCGCCTGCGTGGTGCCCAGCCTCTGCGCAAACGTCTCTGAAGCTGCACGCGACCGCGCATCAGACGCGTACATGCGTTGTTGCAGCGTGCTGGCGCGTTCGTCCGCCATGGCCAGTTTTTCTTCGGTCTTCTGCAGGCGGTTCTGCAGCATGAAGGACCATATCAGCGCGCCGATGGCCAAAAGAATGGAAAATGCAACAGCAGCGGGAAGCAGCCCGGCATAAGAGCGCTGTGCGTCGGTATGGGAAATCTGATCGTCCACGGTTCCTCCACGGATACTCTGCGGCTCGTTATCTGATGCCGCTGATTTCGAATCACGCATGGTGCGAACTTAGAATAGACGCATGCGATCCCCCGATGTTGTCATTGCTGGTGCCGGACTGATTGGCCTCTCATGCGCCCTGGAGCTGCGAGCCGCAGGCGTGGCCGTCACCGTGGTGGAGCGTGGGCGCGCCGGACAGCAGGCTTCCTGGGCCGCAGGCGGCATGATCGGGGTCAACGATTCCACCCACCCGCATCCGCCGGAACTGATGGCCATGGCTGAACACAGTGGCAACCTCTATCGCGACTATCTGGAGATCATCGCCGAACGCGGAGGCACCCGCGTCCCGTACGAAACGGAATGGGTGTTGGAACAGGCCGAAGGATGGCGTCACCACCGCACCACGCTTTCCGCACTCGCTGGACCGGGTTATCGTCGACACGCAGAACCCAGCCTTGATCCGCGCAAGCTTTTTGCCGCGCTGCGCGACGCCGTGACAAAGTCTGACATCACCATCCAGGAAGACGCACCGGTTCGCGGCGCATTTCAGCGCGAAGGCGGTATCGACGTCCGCGTGAAGGACAGCGTCGTCTCCTGTGGCACCTTTCTCGACTGCACCGGCGCGTGGAGTCCGCCGCCCGTGCATCCCGCCAAGGGACAGATGCTGCGCCTGAATGCTCCGGGCGCCATGTCCGCGCGCGGCCTGGGCAACATCGTCGTGCGCACGCCGGACATCTACCTGATTCCGCGCCTGAATGGCACGATTGTGATCGGTTCCACGATTGAAGACGCAGGCTTCGACCGCACCGTACACGACACGGATATCCAGCATTTACGCGCCGAAGCCGCTGCTCTACTGCCTGCTCTTGGTGACGCGCCAGAGGTGGAGCGCTGGGCCGGTCTGCGGCCTGACACCCCTGACCATCTGCCCCTGATGGGGCGCACGGGCGACCACTCCTTCGTCGCCGCAGGACACTTCCGCAACGGCATTCTGCTGGCTCCCGCAACCGCGCAGGCCATGGCGGAACTCATCCTCAACGAACCTCCCGTACTTGACCTGCAGGCCTTCCGCCCGCAGCGATTCTCGGAGTACGCCGCCTGAAGTCAGGATTCCCCTGGACCGAGTAGCGCGATATTCGCGCAGACGTGATGACAACCGCACAGACCTTTCGATATAACGGCGGTTTATAAGGCTGTTTTGTCCACCTACTCAGGAGTCCTCATCCATGTCGCAGGCAGTTGCCCCACGCGGGCTTGAAGGGATTGTTGCTACGACCTCCGGCATCTGCTGGATTGATGGTGAGGCGGGCGTCCTTTCCTATCGCGGCATCGATATTCACGAGCTCGCCGCCAAATCCACTTTCGAAGAAACCACGTACCTGCTTTGGTTTGGCACACTGCCCACCGCCGCGGAACTGGAAGACTTCAAGCAGAAGCTGGCGGCCACGCGCACACTTCCTGCCAGCGTCGTCACCTTCCTGAAGACGCTGCCCAAAGAAGCCAGCGTGATGGAAGTGCTGCGCACCACCGTCAGCCTGCTCAGCATCGGCGACCCGGACGACACTGACTCCAGCCATGAAGCCAACGTTCGCAAGAGCTTCCGCCTCACCTCGCAGATCGCCATGATCGTGGCGTACTTCGATCGCATCCGCAAGGGCAAGGCCATCGTGGAGCCCGACACCAAGCTCAGCCACGCCGGCAACTTCCTCTACATGCTGACGGGCGAAAAGCCCATCACGGAAGCGGAGAAGGCATTCGACGTTGCGCTGATCCTGCACGCTGACCACGAACTGAACGCATCCACCTTCGCCGCGCGCGTTATCGCCGCCACCCTGAGCGATGTGCACTCCGCCATCACCGGCGCCATCGGCGCGCTGAAGGGACCGCTGCACGGCGGCGCGAACGAAGCCGTCATGAAGCTGCTCTACGAGATCGACGCCGCAGGCGCGGACCCCGTGGAGTATGTGAAGAATCTGCTGAACAACAAGGTGAAGGTCTCCGGCTTCGGTCACCGCGTGTACAAGACGGAAGACCCGCGCGCCACCCACCTGCGTCGCATGTCCAAGGATCTTGGCACCGCTGCAGGCAATGCCAAGTGGTACGAGATGAGCGAGAAGATTGAAGGCTACGTGCGCGGCGAAAAGAAGCTCAACGCGAACGTCGACTTCTACTCTGCCTCCACGTACACCACGCTCGGCATCGACATGGATCTGTTCACGCCCATCTTCGCAGTAAGCCGTATCTCCGGCTGGGCGGCTCACGTCATCGAGCAGCACGACAATAATCGCCTGATCCGTCCGCGTGCGGAGTACACCGGCCCGGCTTATCCCGCGCCTTACGTTCCGCTCACGCAGCGTTCGTAATTACCGGCTCGATTGCCACGAAGCGCCCTGCCCGGCTAGGCTTTATGCTTATGCGGGCAGGGCGTTTCTTTTTGCGATTGGGTCTTGGGGTCATGGTGGCCACGGGAGTATCCGCTGCGCAGACCGCAACGCCGCAAGCCACCGCAACAGTTCAGAACACAAAGACCATGTCTGACCAGGAGTTGGCATTGGCCGTCGCCAACAGCCTTGGCCCAGCGGGCATTGTGCCTCGCACCACCGGCTTCAACGCCAGTGTGATCTCCAGTTCGCAATACGATTCCATCACCGGCTGGGCCAACATTCTGACCCCAAGCCTCGCGTGGCGATTCAATCGCTATGTCAGCGCCGATGTCGCTACGCCGCTCTTTCTGTACATGCGTTCGCAACGCATGGTGCAGCCTCCTACCGGGCCGCCTTACACAGACACCACGATCCGCCACGGCCTCCCCGGCGACACAACCATGGCGCTTCATCTCAGTTCGAAGGGCTTCACCACGGGCAAGCTGGGTGACTTCAACGACGTGCTCACCGGCTCTCTCTCCGCTCCAACCGGCTCCGTACAGGACGGCATCGGCGCAGGCAAGGTGACCTACAACGTCACCAACCATCTGCAATCCGCCAGCTTCCTGGCACCGTATGTTGACCTCGGCATCGGTTCCACCAGCCGCCTGCAGAACCGCCGCGTGCAGCGTTCGCAGACATCGCGTGGCGAACTCGCAAACTTCGGCGTAGGCGTCAGCCTGGCACTACCCCGCGCTTCCACGCTTTACCTGGAGGGCTACGAGCAGCTCCCGCTGGGCACGCAAACCGTTTACCAGGTGGACCCACGCTCCGGCCGCCCGGACGCCACACAGAACTCCAACGGCCTGGCCGAAGACAACGGCATCAATCTCTCCGTTGACGTCCCGCTGGTACCACATCTCACATGGTCAGCCTTCTACAGCCGCGGCCTGCGCCTGCATGAAGACACGGTAGGATTCGCATTTACCCTTCTGCTTCGTAACCCCCATCGGAAAAACACCGACCGCTAAGACGTGGCACGCAGGCCCCACTCATCCGGCACAATAGAAAGAATGACTTCTGCTTCTCCGAACGAAACGCGCCACGGTCTGATTGTGGCGATTGACGGTCCCGCAGGCGCGGGCAAGAGTACCGTCGCTGCGCATCTGGCGCGCACCTTTGGCCTGCTCAATCTGGAAACCGGCGCCATGTATCGCGCCCTGGCTCTCAAGGCCCTCCGCAACAACGTTGTTGTGACCGACGGCGCAGCCGTCATCGCACTCACCCACAACACCGCCATCACGCTGGAACCCGGCGCCAGCGGCAACCGTGTTCTTCTCGACGGCGAAGACGTCACCGCTGCCCTGCGCAACCCTGACGTCACGCAGGCCGCCTCGCAGGTCTCCATCCACGGCCCGGTACGTGTGTGGATGGTCAACGCGCAACGCGCCCTTGGGCTCGCAGCAGCTTCAGGCGTTGTTATGGAAGGCCGTGATATCGGCACCGTAGTTTTCCCCGATGCCGATGTGAAAATCTTCCTCGATGCCAGCGTGGAAGCGCGTGGTGATCGCCGCTTTGCGCAGCAGCCAGCTACCGAATCCAAGGAAGATCTTCTCCGCGACATGCGCGAACGTGACAAGCGTGATCGCGAGCGCACAGAGAGCCCTCTACGCCCCGCAGAAGATGCCGTTCTGATCGATACCACCGGCATGACGCTGGATCAGGTTCTGGAACGCGCCGCCGTAATCGTGGCAAACGTCGCTCGTCATTAGCCACACTACAAATAGGGTCGCCAGACTTCCGTGTTTCTACGAAATTGTCGAATACCCTGTTTTTTCTGAGTAAATTTTCTGTTTCATGCTAGTCTAGGCGCAATCGTTAGAGACAAAGTGGTCATTCCCCCGCCAAAAGCGGTTGACCCCTTGTATTCAACGGCAGACTCGAACAAAGAAGAAGAGGGACCGGGCTTTATGGAACAGGGCACAGTGAAGTGGTTCAACGACGCAAAGGGATTCGGGTTCGTCAGCCGCGAGAATGGCGAGGACGTGTTCGTGCACTACTCGGCAATCCAGTCCAACGGCTTTAAGAGCCTGCAGGAAGGCCAGGCAGTGCAGTTTAACGTGGTGAAGGGACCCAAGGGCTGGCAGGCGTCGGACGTCACGCCGCTGTAAGCCATCTGCAATAACCCACGGCAGATTCAGAGGGCAGTCTTCCCAACGGAGACTGCCCTCTCACGCATACCCAGACTTACGGCTTCTAGTTACACGTGAACTGCGTGTACAGGTACGACGTCGCCGTAGCAATGGTTGAGATGTAAAGCGATACAAAGGCACCGGAACCCAGTGTTCCCGGCCCTGCGCATGTTGTCGTGGTGTTTGGCGCCACAGTGCAGGCCGTGGACGGATTCGCGCTCATGTTTCCTGGCGTTCCCGTCCGAATGGTGACTTGTGCATTCGTCGTCTGCCCACCCGTCGTGGCAGCGGCATAGTAATACGCCTGAATACTGGCCAGATTGCACGTGGAGGGAAGCCATCCCAACACAGCTCCGGTCTCCGTGGTGGCGTGCGCGTCGGCAACGGCGTTGTGATACTGCGCCGCACCATTCGGCACCGTGTGCACCGTCGTGAAAAACGAACCCCCACCACTACTGGAAGATCCTGCAGGACCGGTTGGCCCCGAGGGGCCGGTCGCACCTGTGTCGCCCTTGGGGATGGTGAAGTCCAGCAGGATGTTCGACGAGTCTGTGCTCACATTCTTCACAACGGCAGCCGTCCCAGCATCGCCGGTATGCGTGGCATACACACTGATCGAAGGTGCCGTTCCCGCCGCTCCTGTTGCACCCGCAGCCGCCAACAAAGCCCATGCCGACGCGCTGTTTGCATCGCCCACCGGATGAACGCTGCTACTGGCCGCGCGCGCAAAGTACGCCGAACCGTTGTAGGTAACCACGCTCGTGGGTGCATAAGAAACGGAAGTATCCCACGCTCCCAGGAACGTCAGCCCCACCGCGCCGGTCGCACCTGTATCTCCCTTCGGCAACGTGAAATTCAGAACCGCCGCATTCGAAGTTCCTGTGTTCGTAACAACGGCCGCTGCACCGCTGGTCACGGTACCAATCGAAACCGTTGCAGGCCCCGGACTTCCCTGCGAAGCCAGCAACTCCCAATCACCCGTGTTGTTCGCCACAGACGTCGCCGGATCAGCGGTATTCGTGCTCCGCTTGGACACATACGAAGAACCAGCTTCATACACTACGTCACCCGTGCTGTATCCAATGCCGGTCAGCCACGTCCCCTTGTACGTGAGCCCCGGCGACCCGGTAGCCCCGGTCGCGCCCTGTGGAATGGTGAAATTTAAGACCGCTGCACTGCTGGTGCCCGCATTCTGCACCACCACACTGCTCCCGGCGGCTCCTGTCGTAACGCTCCCTACCAGAATCGTTGCCGCTGCACCAGCGGCACCGTTCGTTCCATTGGTGCCGTTCGCGCCCTGCTGCCCGGTCGCGCCCGCAGCCGCCAGCAGAGACCACAATCCTGACGATCCGGGTGTCACCGCCACATTCACATCTGACGTGGACACGTACGCCGATCCGCCATACGCAACCGCATCACCCGTCACATACCCGGTGGCTCCGTTCCAAGCGCCCTTCCACTGCAATCCCGGAACACCCTGCGGCCCGGTCGCGCCCGTAGCTCCCGGATTGCCCTGCGGCCCCTGAGTTCCCTGCACGCCCTGCAAACCCGTCGCGCCCGTATCACCCTTCTGCGCCAGCAACTGCCACGACGGACTGACACCCGGAGCATTCCCCGTCACCGCCTCATAAGCGATGTACGACGACCCGTTGTAAGAAACCGCATCACCCGTCACATACGCCGTCGTCGCCGACCAAGACCCCAGAAACCGCACCGGCTGTCCCTGCGCTCCGGCAGGCCCCACCGGCCCCTGTACCCCCTGCGAACCTGCGACTCCCTGTGGACCTGCAACGCCCTGCGGACCCACTGGCCCCTGCGCGCCCGGAGCTGCAATCTGCTGCCACCACAGCGACGACGAATCCGGCGGATTGCCATGGTTCGTCGCCTGCAACGAAAGCCACGTGCCACCCGCATAGGTCACCGCATCATGCAACGCATAACTGGTGCTGCTGTTGTAAGCACCCACGTACTGCATCCCGGCAATGCCCTGTGGCCCTTGCGCGCCTGTGTCGCCGGTATCGCCCTTCACTCCCTGCGGCCCCGGTGGTCCTTGAACTCCCTGAAGTCCTTGAACTCCTTGCACACCCTGAGGACCGGTCGCACCCATTGCAGCAAGCAGTGTCCAGTCCGAGGCGAACTCTCCGGCTCGTTCCCATGATTCGTTCCGTGGAGAGATAACCAGCTCTGCCCCTGCCATGCCACGGCATCATTCGCGGCGTAATTCGTGGTGGACACGTATGTCCCTTGCCATGTCAGCCCAGCTGGCCCCGGACTACCCTGTGGCCCCACTGGCCCCGTCGCGCCCTGAGGCCCCTGCGCGCCATCGCGACCGGCTACGCCCTGCGGCCCCGTGGAACCCGCAGGCCCGGTAGGCCCCTGGGGACCAGCCGCGCCCACCATTCCCGCTGGCCCCTGCGGCCCCACCTCGCCGGTGTCGCCTTTATCGCCCTTCACACCCTGAGGCCCCTGGGAGGTCAATGCTCCCCAGTAGGTGGGCGAACTGTCCGGGGTATTACCAAGATTCGCATCCACCAGCGAAGCCCACGAGCCGCCCTGCCACACCACCACATCGCCCACAGCATAGTTCGTGGCAGAAGCATATGCCCCCTGGTACACGAACCCGGGACGCCCCGTAGCCCCCGTCGCACCCATTGGACCTTGTGGACCAGTATCGCCGGTATAGCCGCGCTCCCCCTGTGGCCCCTGCGGGCCAGTGGCTCCCGCAACACCCTGCGGCCCCTGAACCCCAATGGCCGCCGGCACCAGCACAGCCCAGTCATTCATCGACACATCCGGCGCATTGCCGTGATTCGCATCATGCAGCGAAACCCAGGCCGTGTTCTGCCACGTCACCACATGGTTCGTCGGGTAGCTCGTCGTCGAGACATATGCGCCATCAAATAAAAGCCCGTTGATGATGGTCGTGATCGTCGCTGGATTCGTCGAAGCCGGCACCAGCACAGCCCAATCACCCGACGATGTATCCGGCGTATTGCCGTGATTCACATCATGCAGTGAAACCCATGCCCCACTCTGCCAGGTGACCACCTGGTTCGTGCTGTAGTTCGTCGTGGACACATACGCCCCGGCATACTGCAGCCCATTCCCCGTAGATGACCCGCCACCGCTCGCAGGAACCAGCAATCCCCATGATGCTGTCGACGTACTCGGCGTATTCCCGGTATTCGCATCCACCAGTGACACCCACGCGGCATTCGCTGACGTGACCACATCGCCCGTCGCATACAGCGTCGTCTGGCTCCACGCGCCCCTGTATGTCATGCCCGGTGCGTTCGTCCCCGGATCGCCCTTGTCCCCCTTCGGCCCTTGCGGCCCCACAGGCCCCTGCGGTCCAGCAGGACCACCCGCAGGACCTGCCGGTCCCTGCGCGCCCGTGGCTCCGGTGTCGCCTTTATCGCCCTTCGGTCCCTGCGGTCCCACCGGCCCCACCACACCGCTGGTCAACGCAATCTCCAACTCCGCAGGATGAGCCGTCGTATCGCTTTCCTTGCTATCCAGCGCCACATCCGCCGTAGTCGCCGTCAACACCAAACCAAAATTCGTTGTTGAAGCGTTCACCCATGCCTGCACCATCGCCGTGACGTCCACCGTCACAAACTGCGCTTCATCGGTTACGGCAAATACCTGCGCCACCGTGCCCGTAGCAGGCAGCGTCTGCGCCGTCACCGCGCCTTCCGCCCATGCTCCTGAGACGGGCGCAACACCCACCACACCCGGCGTATTCACACGGTTCACATACAACCGCAACGTGGCCCGGCTGATCTGCGACCCTGTCGTACCCGGCGGCAGCGTGCCCAGGTCAAACCGCAGGAGAGCCGTGCTGGTGCTGTTGATGTACAGATTGCTCAACGAACCAAAGTTGACGGACGCACGCCCCGTATCCACGGCCGTATCCGCGACCAACGTCGCCGTCTGCCCGTGGACACACCCCGGCAACAGCAACAGGCCTGCAAATGCCAGCGCAGCGGGAACGGACTGCCTTCGCACAGTCCGCAACGAAGTCAAACACAATTGCATGCGGCGTAATCGTCAACTCACAACACAGGACGCAAAGGCCATGTACCATCGGGGCCAGTCGCTGTCCGTATGCCGATTCAGGAGAGCTACAGTGTAACGACAGAACCACATCCACTCCGCCGTCACGGCAACACACAAAGAACAATTTCCGCATCTAAGCAGTCGTAATCCCAAAACGGGAATTGATACTCCCGCGATACACTCGCAGGGTTCGTTCTGCACCGATTTGTTTTTCTTTGAGGAAGCACACTGATGAGCAACAGCCCGAACGCTGGCAAACTGCCCGATCCACATCACCTAACGGACCTACCCCGCCTCGTCTCCGCCTACTACACGCTGCATCCTGACGTGGACAACGCCGCGCAGAAGGTCAGCTTCGGCACCAGCGGCCATCGCGGCTCCGCGCTCCACGGCGCATTCAACGAGGACCACATCCTCGCCATCACGCAGGCCATCTGCGAGTACCGAGCTGGACAGAAGATCACCGGTCCCCTCTTCCTCGCCGCGGACACCCATGCCCTCAGCGAACCCGCCTTCCGTAGCGCCCTTGAAGTCCTGGCAGCCAACGGCGTTGCCACGCGCATCGACGCTGGCACACCTGAAACCAACGGACAGCCCGGCTACACGCCGACCCCTGCGCTCTCGCACGCCATCCTCGTCTACAACAAGGGCCGCAAAGACGGCCTGGCCGACGGCATCGTCATCACGCCCTCGCACAACCCGCCCGAAGACGGCGGCTTCAAGTACAACCCGCCCAACGGCGGCCCCGCCGACACCGACGTCACCGGCTGGGTGCAGAACCGCGCCAACGACATCCTTAAAGCGAAACTCACAGACGTGAAGCGCGTGCCGTTCGAACAGGCACTTAAAGCATCGACCACCACAAAACACGACTACATCACCGAGTACGTAGACGGCCTCTCCACCATCGTCAACATGGAAGCCATCGCTGCCAGCGGCCTCAAGCTCGGCGTCGATCCCCTCGGTGGCGCTGGCGTTTACTACTGGCAGCGCATCGCCGACAAGTACAAGCTGCCGCTACAGGTACTCTCCACCATCGTCGATCCAACCTTCCGCTTCATGCACATCGACTGGGACGGCAAGATCCGCATGGACTGCTCCTCGCCCTTCGCTATGGCTGGCATGATCCAGAACAAGGACCACTTCGACGTAAGCTGGGCCTGCGACACCGACCACGATCGCCACGGCATCGTCGCCAAATCCACCGGCCTGCTGAACCCCAACCACTACCTCGCCGTCAGCATTGAGTACCTCTTCGACAACCGCCCCAACTGGCGCAAGGACGCTGCCATCGGCAAGACGCTTGTCTCTTCCTCGATGATTGATCGCGTCGGCGCAGGCCTCGGCCGGAAAGTCCTCGAAGTCCCTGTCGGCTTCAAGTGGTTCGTCAACGGTCTCTCCGATGGCTCGCTCGGCTTCGGCGGCGAAGAGTCCGCAGGCGCATCGTTCCTGTGCCTCGACGGCAGCGCCTGGTCCACGGACAAGGACGGCCTCATCATGGGCCTGCTCTCCGCAGAAATGACCGCGCGCACCGGCAAGGACCCCGGCCAGCTCTACCAATCGCTCACCGAACGCTTCGGCAATCCCGTCTACCAGCGCATTGACGCCGCAGCCACCAAGGAAGAAAAGGCTAAACTCGGCAAGCTGTCGCCTGAACAGGTCACCACCAAGGAACTGGCAGGCGAACCCATCACCGACATCCTCACCAAGGCACCCGGCAACGGCGCATCCATCGGCGGCCTGAAGGTGGCAACGAAGAACGGTTGGTTCGCCGCCCGTCCTTCCGGTACAGAAGACGTCTACAAAATCTACGCGGAAAGCTTCCAGGGTGAAGACCACCTCCGCCAGATTCAGGACGAAGCCAAGCAACTGGTCAACGCCGCACTGAAGGGTTAAACAAAAGAACAAACAGAAGTGCGCCAGCTTCATGCAAAGCCGCAATGCACATTGCGTACTTTGCGCGAACCTGGCGCACTTTGCGTTCTGCTGCTGCTTTGCTTACTTCTTAACCTGCTTTGCCACAATCTGCGACGAAATCTTGTCATAGGTCGCCTTGGGCACAATGCCGCGCGACACAAGCTGGTTCTTCGCCGTGTACGGACGACCATCGATGATCTTCTTCGAGTACACCTGGCCAATGCCCGGCAGCGCCTGCAACTGGTCCAGCGACGCCGTATTGATGTCCAGCGGATCACCCTTTGTTGTGGGCGTCGGGGTCGGAGCAGTAGCCGCAGCCTTGGTTACGGACTTGCTCTGTGCGTGTGAAGCCGGCAGCAGCATCAGTGCCAGCGCGAGAACGGGAAGCGAGCGGAAAAATTTCATGCGAAATGCCCTCCAAAGAGTACTTCCGTAAGGAAGATACGCCACCACAACGCCGCTGCATAGACGGTTGATATTGCTCTTCATCGCACTGTAATCATTGACATACCAGCGCACCGCGGGTAGCCTTATAGCTGCAATGCTCGTTCGCACGCACCATCACGGCCACCATCACCACGCGCACATCAGCGCGACGGCGGCGGTATCCGGTGCAAAGCGGTAGACGAAGGCAGCAAGCACAGGATTCGATTCATCACCAGCCCGCCCGAGCGATGCTCACCGGCGGGCTTTGTTGTGTCCGCCTCATCGCAAACGGCACACACGGAACTTGAGGAACGTATGACCACAGCAGCAGCCACGCAACCCACCATCGACTTCGCAAAAGCAGGCGGCCTCGTCCCCGGCATCGTGCAGGACGCAGCCACCGGCCAGATGCTCATGCTCGGCTTTCTGAATGAAGAGAGCTACCGCCGCACCCTGGAAACCGGCTTTGTCACCTTCTTCTCACGCACACGTAACAAGCTGTGGATGAAGGGCGAAACCAGCGGCAACCGCCTGAAGATTGTCAGCGTCCGCACAGACTGCGACTTTGACACGCTGCTCTTCCAGGTCCAGGTCGAAGGTGATGGCCTCGTCTGCCACGAAGGCACCGTAAGCTGCTTCACCAAAGAAATCGAAATCGGCAAGTAAATTGGGTGCCCCAGGTTCGCGAAGCTAACCTGGGCAGCGGCAAAGCCGCTCTCATCGAGCGAAGCTCGATCGGTGGGAGCAGCGGGCTTTAGCCCGCTGACATAACCAAAAATTCAGGGAGGGGCTTCAGCCCCGGAAAGCGAATGACAGTGAGCAAACTCAAACTCGGCATCCCAAAGGGTTCCCTTCAGGACGCCACCATCGACCTCTTCAAGCGCGCCGGCTGGCAGATCAACCCTTCGGGCCGCAGCTACTTCCCTTCCATCAACGATCCTGAAATCGAGTGCATGCTCGTCCGCGCACAGGAGATGGCTCGCTACGTGGAAACTGGTTCGCTCGACGCTGGCCTCACCGGCAACGACTGGATTCTCGAGAACCTCTCCGACGTCGAGCGCATCACCTCGCTCACGTACAGCAAGGCCAGCCGCCAGCGCGTGAAGTGGGTTCTCTGCGTCCCTGAAGACTCGCCCTTCCAGAAGCCCAAAGACCTCGAAGGCAAAGTCATCGCCACCGAACTCGTCGAGTACACCAAGCGCTACTTCGCCGAGAAGAAGATCAACGTCAAGGTCGACTTCTCCTGGGGCGCCACCGAAGTGAAGCCGCCCATGCTCTGCGACGCCATCGTCGAAGTCACGGAGACCGGCAGCAGCCTCCGCGCCAACCGCCTCCGCGTGATCGACCTTTTGATGGAAAGCGAAACACAGTTCATCGCCAACAAGAGCGCGTACACCGACCCCTTCAAGAAGCAGAAGATCGACAACCTCGCACTCATGCTCAACGGCGCCATCAACGCGCTCTCGCAGGTCGGCCTCATGCTCAACGTACCCAAGGCAAACCTCGACGAAATCCTTGGCCTCTTGCCAGCGCTTTCTTCGCCAACCGTCTCGCATTTGAAGGACGAAAACTGGGTCGCAGTGAACACCATCCTCGACGAGAACACTGTCCGCGAAGTCATCCCCAAGCTCAAGGCAGCAGGGGGCAGCGGCATCGTTGAATACCCGCTGAGCAAGGTCGTTCTGTAACAAACACGGGTGCCCCACGTCTCGATTCTGAGACGTGGGTATAGCGCAAAGCGCGCCCTAGCGAAGCTCATACGGTCGAAGACCGTCATCCTGAGCGAAACGAAGTGAAGTCGAAGGACCTGCATTCCTCTCGCATCACGGGAATGCAACAAGGAACGACCAATGAAGCTCATCAAGACCACAGGCCGCACTAAAGCAACCGCCTACGAACTCCTCGCCACACTCGAACGCCGCGGCGCAGTCAAAACCGCCGAAGTCGAACCCGTCGTTCGCAAGATCATGCGCGACGTACAAAAAAACGGCGATAAGGCGCTGCTGAAATACGCAACGCAGTTCGATGCATTACAGCCGAAGCAGCCCATCCGCGTCACTACGGAAGAAATGCAGCAGGCCTGGAATGAAACATCGCCTGAACTGCAGCAAGCTCTACAGACCGCAGCAGAAAACATCCGCAGCTTCGCCGAACAACAAAAGGCTGAAGAATGGATGACGCAGAACACACCCGGCGTCACAGTAGGCCAGATCGTGCGCCCACTTGAATCCGTTGGCTGCTACGTCCCCGGTGGCCGCTTCCCTCTGCCTTCCACACTGCTGATGACGGCAATCCCCGCATCCGTCGCAGGCGTGAAGCGCATCGTCGTATGCAGCCCCAAACCCGCACGCGAAACACTCGCCGCAGCGCACCTCGCAGGCATCACAGAGATGTACCGCACCGGCGGCGCGCAGGCCATCGCAGCACTCGCGTATGGCACGCAGACCATCACGCATGTCGATAAGATCGTTGGCCCCGGCAACCTCTACGTCACAGCCGCCAAGATCATCGCCAGCACCGAGTGCGGCATCGACATGCCCGCAGGCCCAACGGAAATTGTCGTCACCAGCGAGAAAGGCAACGCCGCAGGCATCGCTGCAGACCTCGTCGCGCAAGCCGAGCACGACCCCGAAACCCTCGCCGTCTTCGTCACCGCAACCGAACAGCTCGCACGCGAAGTAGTGAACGAAACTAAGCTTCAGGCCAAGGGCAACAAGCTCGCCGAGATCTCGTTGAAAGCACGCGGCACCGTCTTCCTCTGCGGCTCCGTGGAAGAGACACACATCATCACCAACCGCCTCGCGCCCGAGCACCTCACCGTCGACAGCGACAAGGACCTCAAGTGGGTTCTCAACGCAGGCAGCGTCTTCATCGGCAACTACTCGCCGCAATCCATGGGCGACTACATCAGCGGCCCCAACCACGTTCTGCCCACAGGCCGCGTTGGCCGCATGCGTGGCGGCCTCAGCGTCAACGACTTCCTCAAAGTCATCACCGTGCAGAACTACACGCGCAGCGGCCTCGCAACACTCGCGCCGCACGCCATCGCACTTGCTGAGGCAGAAGGCCTCATCGCGCACGCCAACTCCGTGCGCATTCGCAGAAAAGGAGGCAAACGATGAGCGACATTCAACCCCGCCGCGCCATCCTCGCCATGCCGGAGTATCACCCACCCCTTGGTGGCCGCGACGCATTGCGCCTCGACTTCAACGAGAATACGCACGCCCCCTCACCGCGTGTACGCGAAGCCCTCAGCACACTCTCGCTCGAAAGCTTCACCATCTATCCCGAACGCGCACCGGTCGAAGCAAAAGTAGCCGAACACTATGGCCTCAAGCCGGAGCAGGTATTGCTGGCCAACGGCACCGACGAAGGCATTCACCTCGTCACCTACACCTTCCTCGAAGAAGGTGACGAATGTCTCTTCGCCACGCCATCGTTCTTCATGTACGACGTCAACGCCATGGCGATGGGCGCGAAGCTCGTTCGCATCCAGATGGACGACACGCTGCAGTTCCCCTACCAGCGCATGCTCGACGCCATCACACCCAATACCAAGCTCATCATCCTGTGCTCGCCGAACAACCCAACCGGCAACACCATCACGCGCGAACAGATCCGCACTATCGCCAAAGCCGCACCACACGCGGTCATCCTCGTCGACGAAGCCTACTTCCACTTCTTCGGCGAATCCGCAATGGACGACCTCATCAGCGGCGAACTAACCAACATCCTCATCGCACGCACTTTCAGCAAGGCGTACGGCCTTGCCAACCTGCGCGTCGGCGCCATCGCCGGACCAGTTAACCTGATTAACTATCTGCGCAAGGCCAGCTCGCCTTACAACGTCAACGGCATCGCACTCACTGCAGTCAACGCCAGCGTGGACGACACCGAATACATCGACTGGTACGTGCAGCAAATCAACGAGGGCCGTGAACGCGTCTACAAGGCGCTCGCCAACATGAAGGTGCCCTACTGGCAGTCGCACGCCAACTTCGTGCTGATGCACATTGGCCCGCGCCACAAGGAATTTGTGGAAGGCATGCGCGCTCGTGGCGTACTCGTCCGCGACCGCAGCAGCGACCCCGGCCTCGATGGCTGCGTCCGCATCACCATCGGCCTTGAAGATCAAATCACCACCGGCATCGCCGCTCTGCGCGATACGCTTGCAGGTATGGGATGGACGCCCGCCGAAGTCAACAAGCCGGAAACAGCACCCAAGGAGACACCCGACTATGAGTAACGAACAGAACGGCAGCGACCTCCACACCGCACCGGCATACACCGAAGCATTCCCCAACGCACCGGGAACCCCTGCGTCAACGGGTGCCCCACGTCTCGCTTCTGAGACGTGGGTTCCGCGCATCGCAGAGATTGATCGCAACACCACCGAAACCAAGATCAAGCTGCGCCTCAACCTCGACGGCCAGGGCACCTACAACGTCCGCACCGGCATCCGCTTCTTTGACCACATGCTGGAACTCTTCACGCGCCACGGCGGCTTCGATCTTGACCTCGTTTGCAACGGCGACCTCGACGTCGACCAGCACCACACCGTAGAAGACGTAGGCATCGCTCTTGGTGAAGCCTTCGACAAGGCGCTCGGCGACAAGAAGGGCATCCTCCGCGCAGGCTACTTCGTCATGGCCATGGACGAGACTCTCGCCGTCGCCGCCATCGACATCAGCGGCCGCGTCGGCTACGCCGTAGACGACCAGGTCAACGTGCCCATCGTCGGCGATCTGCAAACCGAACTCGTCACCGACTTCTTCGACGGCTTCGCCCGCGGCGGTCGCTGCAACGTCCACGTAAAAACCATGTACGGCCGCAGCAATCACCACAAGATCGAAGCCATCTTCAAAGCCTTCGCCCGAGCCCTGCGCGGAGCAGTAAGCCGCGACGAACGCATGAAAGACCTGCTGCCCAGCACCAAGGGACTGCTCTAACGAACACGCCCGGAGGCCATGATGGAGAAGAGGTCAAAGCTGGATTTTGTGCCAATTGCGATTGGCAGTTTTGCCATCGCTTATCCACTGGCCTCCATCGCGTTCGCACAGGTGCATTATCGAGTCACATCTCATAACATCAGCCCCTCAACGGAAGCTGGGATTCTCTTGGGAACATTTCCAATTTGTTTACTGTGCACGCTTGCCTTAATACTTTCGAGAAAAGCTCACGGCAGCCGACGCATGATCGGGATTGTTTGTTCACTTATCGGTGGACTACTAAATCTTCTATTTTTCTGCGCGGTCGGCGTTTCCGACTAGTGCGCTGAAACTTCACAACAAGCGCCGTTGGCGCTCAACACCGAGCCCGCTGACTTGCTGACTCGCTAACTTGCTGACTGGCTGAATTTCTTATGATCCAGGTAATCGACTACAAAGCCGGCAATCTCACCAGCGTAGTTAAGGCACTTAACTATCTCGGTGCAGAAACCAACATCACGCAATCACCTGACGACGTTCGCAAGGCCGACAAGATCGTCCTTCCCGGCGTTGGCCACTTCCAGGCCACGCAGCTTCTGCACGACCTTCAACTCACCGAGGCCACACGCGAAGCCATCGCACACGGCGTGCCCTTCCTCGGCATCTGCGTGGGACTGCAGTGGCTCTATCAAGGCTCCACGGAAGCGGAAAGCACTGACGGCCTCTGCGCCTTCGGCGGCAAGTGCGAACGCTTCCCCGCCACCTTCAACGGAGCAGAACTCAAAAGCCCGCACGTCGGCTGGAACTCTCTCGAGGACATCCGCCCAGACAGCAAGCTGCTGCGCGGCATCACCCCGGGCGAGTTCGTCTATTACACCCACTCCTGGCGAGCGCCCATCAGCCGCGATACCGCAGCCTCCACCAGCTACGGCGGCCCATTCACCGCAGCGGTCGAACGAGACAACGTAATGGGCGTCCAGTTCCACCCAGAAAAATCGGGCGACACCGGCCTCAAACTACTACGTAACTTCGTGGAGTTGTAACCATGACTGTCCCCAAGAAGAACAACGGCCTCTTATTCTTACTTGGGTTCCTCATGGCGGCAGATAGCCTTTGGGGGCTGCTCGCAATCATGATGTTTGGCTTTGATTCATTCAACGAGATCAGTCTCGCGGTTTGTTTCTTGGCACCGCTGCCTGTCTATCTTTTAGTTCTTTATTCTGTCCCGCTTGCGGCAGTAGGAGCATGGCTTCTTTTCTTTGCCACATGGATCACACGGTGCTTTATTTCAAAGCCGCCAACTCTCATCTCCCCGATCATGGCGTGGTTTCCAGATGTAGTTCCCTGTGTTGCAATCGCTTTAACCTATATCTGGATTGCAGGCAATAAAAACAAGAAGGACTCTTCATGCTGACCAAACGCATCATCGCCTGCCTCGACGTCCGCGCCGGACGCGTCGTCAAAGGCATCCAGTTCCTCGATATCATCGATGCCGGTGACCCCGCCGAACTTGCGCATCGCCACGCCGCGGCAGGCGCGGATGAAATCGTGCTGCTCGACATCACCGCCACACATGAAGGCCGCGGCACGTTGATTGACACGGTAAAACGCACCGCCGCGGAACTCTTCATCCCGTTCACCGTCGGCGGCGGCATCCGCAGCGCTGAAGATGCAGAAGCCGTATTCCTCGCAGGCGCAGACAAGGTCAGCATCAACAGCTCTGCCATCGCGCGACCCGAACTCATCGGCGAAATCGGCAGCAGCTTCGGCGCACAGGCGGTCATCGTGGCCATCGATGCAAAGCGCAACAACGAATCAAGCGACCCCATCGGCGACGCCGAAGTCTACGTCAGCGGTGGCCGCAAGAACACAGGCCTGAAAGTTGTCGAATGGGCCATCGAAGCCGAGCAGCGCGGCGCAGGCGAAATCCTGCTCACCAGCATGGACGCCGACGGCACACGCGCAGGCTTTGATGACGAACTCACCGCACGCGTCTCGCAGGCCGTGCAGATCCCCGTCATCGCCAGCGGTGGTGCAGGCAATGCACAACACTTCGCCAACGTCTTCGGCGCAGGCAAAGCCGACGCCGCACTCGCCGCCAGCATCTTCCACTTCGGCATCACCGATAGCTGGGCCCTCAAGCGCGAACTACAACAACACGGCGTCCCGGTCCGCTTGTAGCAATAACAAAGCCGATCAGTGCAAACTGATCGGCCCATCCTTCTGCGGCACACCAAACACCGGCACGCTATCCTTCCACGTAAATCGCTGCACCCTCACTGCGCGATTCCGTGGCGTGGGATCATCCTTAGCCTTCGCCGCATACAACAACCACCAGCCGTCGGCATCCTCTGCAAACGTACCGCGCCCCGGCCCGTAGATACCGTTCGCAGGACTCGCCTCAAACACCGGCTGCGGAGTCTTCACCCAGTTCGTACGCACCAACGGATCGCCACCGCGAAACGTCAGCAATCCAAGACAATACCGTGGCGACGCCGTATCGCTACCCGAGTACACAACGAATGTCTTACCCGCGTGATACAGCGCTGTAGGCCCTTCATTCACGGGATAATTCTTCGTCGTACCCGCACCACGTTCCCACGGATATTCCGGCTCCGCAATCAAAACCTTCTCACCCACCGGCTGCAACGGTGACGACAACTTCGTCATCCAGATCGCATTCTCACCGCGATCCACCGTCACATACATCAGGTACGGCACGCCTTTCACCATCAGCAACGACGGATCAATCGAAGGTCTTCCCAGCTCCAACGCACCATGAAATGTATAGCTACCAAACACATCCTTCGTGTCTGACGACAACACGAAGATGGCATGATCGCCTTTGTTCATGCGGGCCGTGAAGTAGATCCACCACTTCCCCTGCATCTGCCACAGCGTAGGCGACCACAACTGATCCATCCCCTCAGGCGCAGTGAACACCACCTTCGCATCCTGCGCCGCTGTCACGACACTCGGACCACTCCAGAGCGTAATGTTGTTGCCCGTAGTCGCCAGCAACACATACTTGCTCTGCACCGGATGCAGCGTAATGAAAGGGTCCGCATGGTCCAGGATCGGATTCGTCTGCGCCACCGCGCCACCCGCACCCAGCACACACAACAGCAAAACGCGAAGAAGTTTCATCCGCCAATTCCAAGCCAACATGCCGTCGCGGTCAAGCACGGATGAGCGCCACTAAACCGCCACGGTTCCCTCTTCTTCGCCGTCCCAATACGTAATCCGTGAAGCATGTGCCTTAATCAACACCACCCCCGGCGTATCCACGCCCTCGGGAAACCAGCGTTCCAGATCGCTCTGCCAATGCTCTTCAAACACGGCTTTGTCGCGAATCAACTCGGCCTTCGCCTCAACCGCAATGAAGATCGGAGGCTTGCCCAACAGTCCGCCCTTGCCCTGGAGCGAAAGCGCCACACGCGGGTCAGCCTCAATCTCCTTCACCACATGCGTCTCTTCGGATGTGAAGAACCACGAGTCACCGTCATACTCCACGTCTCCGTTATTGCTCATCGGTCGCAATGCGATCCGCCCATCCGCGGCTTTCGTTGCCAGCATGGTGAAGTCAATATCTGCAATCTTCTTCGCCAGGTCCTTCATCGTCATCTCAGCCATGAGCATTCCCTCCACTTCATCGCACCGTAGGATGCAACTAACAGGAATGTGGTATGCCCCTTCTTTGTGACCTATCGGACACTTGTGCATCAAAAAACCCATGTCTCATGTGACCGCCGAAGAGCATCGCCTGGAAGAAAACCACACACGCCAAAAGAACTGGCAACGCTGGGGCACGTACCTGCCGGAACGCCAGTGGGGTACCGTGCGCGAAGACTACTCTGCCGACGGTAATGTATGGACCAGCTTCCCATATGAGATGGCGCAATACCGCGCCTATCGCTGGGGCGAGGATGGCCTCCTCGGATGGACAGATCGCCAGTGCCGCCTCTGCTTCTCAACAGCTCTGTGGAACGACCAGGACTCACACCTGAAGGAGCGCCTCTTCGGCCTCGGCAATCAGGAGGGCAACCACGGCGAAGACGTGAAAGAGCAGTTCTACTACCTCGACGCCACGCCCACACACAGCTACTGCAAGGCGCTCTACAAGTATCCGCAACGCGCCTTCCCCTACCAGCAACTGCGCGAAGAAAACAAACGTCGCGGCTATAACGATCTCGAATACGAATTACTCGACACCGGCATCTTCGACGAAAGCCGTTACTTCGACATCCTCATCGAGTACGCGAAGGCGGACGACGAAGACACGCTCATCCGCATCACCGCATCCAATCGCGGACCCGACGCTGCACCGCTCTACCTTCTGCCCACGCTGACGCTGCGCAACAATTGGTCGTGGCGCAACCTTGAAGCAACAGGCAAGACGCGGCCCATCATCCGCAAACGCGCAGAAACTGGCGTGCGTGCCATCCACAAGGTGCTTGGCACATATAACTTTTACGCACTCACCGGCAGCCAACTTGCACCCAGCGAGCTTCTCTTCACAGAAAACGACACCAACTTCTTCCGCCTCGACCCCAACTACAAAGGCGAGCCGCATTACAGTAAAGATGGCTTTGATCGCTACATCGTTCACGGCGACAAGAATGCTGTCAAAGCAACAGAAGGCACACGCTGCGCGCTGCTCTATCAAGACATCATTCCCGCAGGCGAAAGCCGCACGCTCTATCTGCGTCTCGTCCGCCTGCCAACAGCAGACATGCCGCATCCGCCGCGCATTGAAGCAGAGCAAGCCGCCGCAATCTTCGAACAACGCATCGCAGAAGCCAACGAGTTCTACGCCGCAAAAATTCCGCACGAAGCCACACCGGAAGAACGCAACGTCTCACGCCAGGCCTACGCTGGTCTACTGTGGTGCAAGCAGTTCTACTACTTCATCGCACAGCAGTGGATGAGCGGCGACGCGACACAGATTGCACCGCCACCACGCAACAAGAAGTCAGCAGAGTGGCGTCACCTTTTCTGTCGCGACGTCCTTTCCATGCCTGACAAGTGGGAGTATCCATGGTTCGCCGCATGGGACACAGCATTCCACATGCTCCCCATGGCGCAGATCGACCCGGAGTTCGCCAAGAACCAACTCCTGCTTTTACTGCGTGAGTGGTACATGCACCCCAACGGGCAAATGCCCGCATACGAATTTGCATTCGGTGACGTCAACCCGCCCGTGCACGCATGGGCCGTATGGCACGTCTACCGTCTCGGCTTCGACAACAAAAAAGAAGGCGACGTCGAGTTCCTTGAACGCGCCTTCCAGAAGCTGCTGCTCAACTTCACATGGTGGGTCAACCGCAACGATCAGTATGGCCGCAACCTCTTCGGCGGCGGCTTCCTCGGCCTTGATAACATCGGCGTCTTCGACCGGTCCATCCCTCTGCCTGACGACACCTGCCTGCATCAAGCCGACGGCACGGCATGGATGGGCCTCTACTGCTCCGTCATGCTCACCATGGCTCTGGAACTCGCGCATCGTCGTTCCACCGCGTATGAAGACATCGCCAACAAGTTCTTTGAGCACTACATCTCCATCATCGACGCCATCAACTCCGTCGACGCAAATGGCCTATGGGATGAGGAAGAAGGCTTCTATTTCGACCGCCTCGAAAAAGTTGACGGCAGCAACTCCATCGCACTTAAGGCACGCAGCCTCGTCGGCATCGCCCCGCTCTACGCCGTCTGCATCCTGAAGAAAAGTACCGTCAAAGGCCTGAACGATTTCAAGAAGCGCACCGACTGGTTCCTTGACTACAAGACGGAACTCAAGAACTACGTCGCAACCGCAAAGAGCGGCAATCCGGAAATCGACAGCTCACGCTGGATCGCCATTGCACCGCGCGACCGCATGGAACGCATCCTGCGCCGCGTCTTCGACGAGTCAGAGTTCCTCTCGCCACACGGCATCCGCGGCCTTTCACGCCATCACCTTGAACATCCGTTCGAGACTGAAATCCACGGCCAGCGCTTCACCGTACGTTACGTACCCGCAGAGGGCGACAGCGGCATGTTCGGCGGCAACAGCAACTGGCGCGGCCCCGTCTGGTTCCCCATGAACATGCTGCTTATCACCGCACTCGAACGCTACTACCTCGTCTACGGCAACAGCTTCACCATGGAATACCCAACCGGAAGCGGACAGCAGAAGACCTTTGTCGAAATCGCCGAAGACATCGCCCGCCGCATGGTGAACCTCTTCCTTCCAGACAAGGACGGCTACCGCCCCAGCCACGGCCGCGAACACCGCTATGCTGACGATACCCACTGGAAAGACCTCATTCTCTTCAGCGAGTACTTCGACGGCGACACAGGCCGCGGCGTGGGCGCATCACACCAAACCGGCTGGACCGCACTTGCCGCCACACTCATCCACGGCCTGTACACGCGCCGAGCCGTCCGCAACCGCGCCCAATAGTGGCGGCCACCACCGCAAAGCTGCGACACTATATGCGTCATGCTTATTCCTTCCATTGACCTCATGGGCGGCCGCATCGTCCAGCTTGTCCAGGGTGAAAAACTCAAGCTCGCTTTTGACGATTTCGATTACTGGATCGACCGCTTCTCCAAGTACCCGCTCGTCCAGCTCATCGATCTCGACGCGGCCATGCGCCAGGGCGACAACCGCGCACTCATCCAGCAGTTCACCAGCAAGCTCACCTGCCAGGTGGGCGGCGGCCTCCGCACTGCGGATGACGGTAAAGCGATGCTCGATCTCGGAGCGAAGCGCGTCATCTACGGTTCCACGCTCTTCGGCGGCGACAACGAAGCCGACCGCAAGCGTCACCCGGTCATGAACCTCAACTTCGCAGAGTCGCTCAACAAGACACTCGGCGAAGACCAGCTCGTCTTCTCCGTCGACACCAAGGGCGGCAAGGTCGCCGTCAAAGGCTGGAAGGAAAGCGTCGACCTCACGCCAGAGGAAGCCGTCACCTGGCTTGAGAACGACTGCGCCGCGTTCCTCTACACTCATGTCGACACCGAAGGCACCATGTCCGGCTTCCCCATGGACATCGCCGGCATCCTGCGCGCCTGCACCGCAAAGCAGTTGATCGTAGCCGGGGGCATCAAGGAAAAGAAGGAAGTCGACGACCTCGACGCCATGGGCGTTGACGCCGTAGCAGGCATGGCCGTCTACAGCGGAGCCATGGAAGCGTAAGTCAACAGCTGCCACAAAATACATAAGGGCATTGGCGCGAGCCATGCCCTTAATTGGTATGTAAATACGTTCAAACTTACCGGCGCCGCCCCAGGTTCTCCAGTGTCTTAATCAACTTGTCTGGATGAATCGGCTTGGCTTCCAGTGCAAACGGCAGATCCCTATCTTCAATCAACTGGCTCGTACCAGCCTGCCCGGAAAACAACAGCACCAGCACCGTGGGCAGCATCTCCTGCACCGCCACCGCAAGGTCAATGCCGTTGGTTCCCGGCATCATCACGTCTGACAGCAGGAAGTCCGGCAGGAAATTCTCCGCCAGCTTCAACGCGTCATTGGCCGAATACGCGCCGAACGCATCGTAGCCATGAATATTCAGAATCTGCACTACCGTATCGGTGATCAGACGTTCGTCATCCACCACCAATACACGTCGTCTGCGCGGAGCAGACTGCTCACCAAAATGCGTAGCTACATCACGCGGCGGCGGGGGAAACGCCGAATCGCCATCCAGGCGAAGGATGCTCATGCATTGCCTCTTTCAGCAGCAACGGCATTCTGCGTCAGACCGTTCTCATACGGCAGAAAGATGCGGAACGTGGTGCCATGATCTTCGGCATCCGTGTTGCTGGTCACAGCAATACTACCGCGATGGTCTTCCACAAACTGCCTGGAAAGCCACAGACCAATTCCGGTGCCACGCTGTTCTTTCGTCGTGAAAAATGGCTCGAAGATCTTTTCCAGCAACTCCGAGGAAATACCTGTACCTGTATCCGCCATCTGCACACGCACACCATTCGCGGGCGCATCGCCCTCCGGCGTCACGGAGACAGACAGATCGCCTCCCTGCGGCATGGCATCAATTGCATTCGCCACCAGGTTCGAGAACAACTGTGTCAGTTCACCCTTTCGCATCGTCAGGGGCTGTGCCGGTTGATAGTCACGATGCACGTCGATCCCGCTATACGCCAGTTTCGCGCCGTATACCGTGAGAACTTCATCCAGCAACACGCTCACCGGAAAATTCACCGGCACCGCCGTCTCGCGGAAATACCCCAGCGTCTGCCGCGCAATCAGCGACACTCGCTCAATCTCCTGCTCCGCCAACCGCAGATACTCGCGCACCTGATCATTCACGGTAGGACTCAACCGTGCCAGGTAAATCAGGTTCACCACAGCTTCCAGGGGATTGTTAATCTCGTGCGCAATCGTCGCGGCCATGCGTCCCGTGGCGACAATCTTTTCCGTCTCCACCAGTCGCCGCTCAAATTCCTTGCGCTCTGAGATGTCGCGGGCAATCTTCGAGGCGCCCACCACCTTACCATTCGCATCCCGCACCGGCGAAATCGTCAGCGACAACGACAGCAACTTACCGGACTTTGCCAAACGCGTCGTCTCAAAGTGTTCAATGCGCTCGCCGTTTCGCAACCGTGCAATGATCGTCTTCTCTTCGTCCCGTAGCTCTTCAGGAATCAGCGTCAGGATCGACTTGCCGATGATCTCCTCAGGCTTGTAGCCGAAGATGCGTTCTGCCGCACTGTTCCAGCTTGTAATGGTGCCGTCCAGATCTTTGCTGATAATGGCATCGTCCGACGACTCTACAATCGCCGCCAGCAACGAATTTGCCTGCGGCCCAACTTCCGCCAGCGGCTGGCTGGAAGACTTGTCTTTTGATTCGCTGCCCTGCGTCACTACTCAAGACCAGTCGGTCACGAAATACACCTTCGGACCGCATCTTCCTCCGGGAAAACTTTCCTGCGTTTCCACCTAAGATAGCGCGGTTACGAAAAAAGATGCACATAGGTCTTAAAGACCGGTTGTTACTCCGTATTTGAATCCGCCATCGCGTAATAGCCCTTGCGCGCCTGGATCTTCACATCCTTGCCGCACGAGATCGCAATGTTGCGGAACGTCCCGTCGAACTTCTGATTCTTCGGCGTGTAGCTGATCAGGTACTGCGTCCGCAATTCATCGCTGATCTGCGCAAAGGCATCGTCCAGCTTCTTGCCGTTGTGCCCCACGTTGATCACGCGGCCGCCCGTTTCCTTCGTCAGCTTGTCCATGTCGCCTGCGGGATTGCCCATGGTATACACCGGCCCACCCATACCAAAGCCAAATCCGCCCGAGTCGCTGATCAGGATTACGTAGATGATCGTGTTCGCCTTCTGCGCCGCTTCAATGGCTTCCTTCAACTTCACCTGGCTGCCCTGATCGCCGCCATCGGTCAGCATCACAATGACCTTGCGCCCGGCCTCGTCGTGCAGCTTCTCATGCGTCGCCAAGTACACCGCGTCATACAGCAGTGTGCCCCTCGGTGTGGAATTGCCCGTCACCGAACCGGTACCCGCCCCCGTGTTGATCTGAGCCTTGTTCATCGCCCTGCGCAACGCCGCAGGACTGTTCGTGTAATCCGCCAACAGATCTACGTTGATGTCGAACGAGATCAGAAACGCCTCATCCTTCGGCGTCAGCACATCCTTCAAGAACGTTGCGCCGCTCTCCTGTTCCAGCGGCAGCACATTCTGTTGCGACCCGCTCGTATCCAGCAGAATGCCAATCGTCAGCGGCAGCTTCTTTTCCTGCGTGAAGTTCTTAATCACCTGAGGATCGTTGTTCTCCGTCAGCGAACAGTCATCCTTATGCAACCCGGTCAGGAACCCGCCCTTATCGCGCGCAGAAAAGTAGGTGTTCACCAGGTTCACCTGAACCTTCAGCGTCTGCCCATCGGCAATCACTTCTTCCTGTTTCGGAGCGGAACTCGCAGGTGGAGGCCCCATCGGCGAAGGAGCATCCTGCGCCCACGCAGAGGCGGCAAATGACATCACGGCAGCAAGGGCAAGGGCAGAAAAGCGCAGAGGACGCATACAACTCATTGGACGAGACACCACGCCCCGAAGTCTACGACAACGATGCACCCCGCCGCTGCGTCCAACAGGAAAGGAACCGCCAGATTCCGCCGTGAAACCCTCGGCTGATACTCTTGGTGGGACAGTTGCGTTCGTATTGAAGGAGTTTTGTCTTGGTAAAGCTTGGATTGGCAGCGGTGTTGGCAACAGGTCTGGCGGCGGGTCTGGTTACGGTAGCAGGCGCACAGGCGGGTCAGCAGCAGGCCATCCCTGACAGCCCTCGTCCCAACGTCATTCCGCAGGCCGCTGGCGTCACCCCCGGTAAGGGCATCACGACCAGCACCAGCACCGACGACGGCGGCAACGGCGGCGTC
>NZ_JAEDXV010000032.1:0-45068 GCF_036877645.1 Terriglobus sp. ADX1 | reverse complement strand
AGCGCAGCGAAGTCGAAGGACCTGCATTCCTCTCGTGCAACGGTAATGCAATCGGACTCCACAGAATCCATCGCGTTCCTTGTGCAAACCTCGCGAACATAGCGTTCGTTTTTCATGGAAAGCATCACCAGGTTTCACGGCAGAGCAAAATCTTGATCTCGTGGCGAAGGGATCCGCTCTGACCGCATACGCACTATCGTTGTCCGCCGGCGAACCAACTTAGTTACCAGGAGAAGCCATGTCCACCGCTGAAACCCTCACGCACGGATCGTCCGTCGCCGTCCCCGACACCATCCTCGATCCGGGCCTATGCCTCACCCTGCGCCCCATGAAGTACCCGCAGTTCTACGACATGTTCCGCGACGGCATCAAGAACACGTGGACCGTGGAAGAAGTCGACTTCTCCACGGACCTGGTTGACCTGCGCGCCAAGCTTACTCCGGCTGAAATTCACACCATCAAGCGCCTCGTCGCCTTCTTCGCCACCGGCGATTCCATCGTGTCAAACAACCTCGTGCTCAACCTCTACAAGCACATCAACTCGCCGGAAGCGCGCCTCTATCTCTCGCGTCAGCTCTACGAAGAGGCCGTGCACGTGCAGTTCTACCTCACGCTGCTCGACAACTATGTGCCGGACCACGACGAGCGCGCCGAAGCCTTCGCCGCCGTTGAGAACATCCCGTCCATCAACAAAAAAGCCGACTTCTGCATGAAGTGGATGGACTCCATCCAGCAACTGGAGACGTTGCAGACCAAGGCGGATCGCCGCAACTTCCTGCTGAACCTCATCTGCTTCGCCGCCTGCATTGAAGGCCTCTTCTTCTTCGCGGCATTCGCATACGTCTACTTCTTCCGCAGCAAGGGCCTGCTGCACGGCCTAGCATCCGGCACCAACTGGGTCTTCCGCGACGAAAGCTGCCACATCGAATTTGCCTTCGAAGTGGTCCGCGTTGTCCGCGAACAGGAACCTGACCTCTGGGACGCCCAACTCGAAGACCAGATCCGCGAGATGATGGCTGAAGCTATCGACGCAGAAGCCCAGTTCGCAGAAGATCTTCTCTCCGGTGGTGTTGCGGGCCTCTCCGTTCGCGACATGCGCGCTTACCTTGGCTACGTAGCTGACTCCCGCCTCGTCCGCCTCGGCATCGAGCCGCACTTCAAAACGAAGAACCCCTTCTCCTTCATGGAACTGCAGGACGTGCAGGAACTCACCAACTTCTTCGAGCGCCGCGTCTCCGCATACCAAACCGCAGTCGGCGGCGAGGTTGCCTTCGAAGACGATTTTTAATTGCAATTGCTCTCACAAATTGCAAACGACAAAAGCTGCCATATTACGGGCAGCTTCTGTCGTTTGCACGACATCGAACACTACATGCAAGTCGACGAAGACAAACAATCCGACACTGATTTCGATGTAGTAGACGCCGAGCAAGCAGAAGCAGTCATCGAACACAAAGCCCTTGGCGACCGCATCCGTCGCCTCCGCATGAAGCGTTCGATGGGGCTCGTGGAACTCGGTAAAAAAACGGATCTATCTGCATCCTTCCTCTCCCAGCTCGAAACCGGTCGCGTAGTTCCCACCGTACGCAATCTCGCTCGCATCGCCATCGCCTTCCAGAAGGATCTCTCCTACTTCTTCCGCGACGACGCTCCCATCACCTTCCGTATTCTTCGCCGCCAGGAACGGGTACGTCTGCAGCGCAACGCCAACGCCAGCGCAAATTTCGTTACCGACAGCCTCTCTGCGCTTATCTCTGACTCCAGCATGAACCCCTGCATCGCAGACTTCCGCGCCTCCGAAGAAGAAGTCATCTTCCAGCCGCGCCTCTTCGAAGGCATCGAGTTCACACTCGTCATGGAAGGCCGCCTCACCCTCGTCTCCGAAAACGAAACACGTACCCTCGAAACCGGCGATGTCGCATGGCTCGACGGCGTTCGACGCCGTCGTTATACCTGCGACGCAGGCCAGACCGCGCGCGCCATGTTCATCACTCGCCATCGTCGCAACTAGCCCGCATCTGCGAGACACTGAAGAGGTGTCCGCATCTTCACCCACTTCCGCGCCGTGGTCACCGCTTCCGCCTGCATGGCGTACCCGCGCGTTCACCCATCCCGGCAGCATCCTCCTCGAATCGTCGTTGCCCTCGGCAACCGAGCACACTTCCCTGCTCTTCGAAGACCCCATAGAAATCCTCACGGCCAACACGCCGGACGATCTCCCCAAACTCTTCGCCGCCATCGAAGCCGCATCGCAACAAGGCCACTGGATCGCCGGATGGATGGCCTACGAAGCAGGCGCACACTTCCTCCAACTCCCCACACGCGCCACAGCAGACCCTGTAGCCATCTTCGGCATCTATCGCCAGCCACAGACCTTCGATCACACCGCGCAGCACGAACCATCCACAACGTCAGAGACAACACCGCTGCAACTAGCGCTGATGCCTACCATCACGCCAACGCAATACACCGCAGCCATCGAGCGCATCCAGCAATGGATCGCCGCCGGCGACACCTACCAGGTCAACTTCACCACCCCACTCACCACGCCCTGCACACACACACCACAGCAGGTGTATGAAGCTCTGCACGCCCAACAACCATGCAGCTTCGGCGCTATCCTCAACCTGCGCAACGACAGCACCATCCTCTCCTTCTCGCCCGAACTCTTCTTCCACGTCGACGCCGCGGGCAACATCGCCACACGCCCCATGAAGGGCACGTCGCCACGCAGCACCAACAGCGCAGAAGATCACAAACTCGCAGAAGCCCTGCGTCACGACGAGAAGAACCGTGCCGAACACGTCATGATCGTCGACCTCCTGCGCAACGACATGAACCGCATCTGCCGCATCGGCAGCGTGCACGCAGCAAGCCTCTTCGACATCGAAAGCCTCCCCACCGTCCACCAGATGACCTCCACCATCCGCGGCCAGTTGCCCGCCAACACGTCGTGGTACGAAGTCTTCCGCGCACTCTTCCCCGGAGGCTCCATCACTGGCGCGCCCAAGCGCCACACCGTCGAACTCATTCAGCAACTCGAAGCATCCCCGCGCGGTGTCTACACCGGTGCCATCGGCTACTTCGCGCCCGACCGCAGCGCCTGCTTCAACATAGCTATCCGTACGGCTGTTCTTGAAAACAACACGCTCACACTCGGCGCAGGCGGAGGCATCGTCGCCGACTCCACAGCAGCATCGGAATACCGCGAGATGTTGCTCAAAGCCTCCTTCGTGCAACGCGCCTCGCACCCCATCCAACTCATCGAAACCATGCGCGCGGAAAGCAACAACATTCCGTTGCTGCAACATCATCTGCAACGCCTGCAATCCTCCGCAGAAGCACTCGGCTTCGCCTTCCACAAGCAGGACGCAGAAACCGCCATCACCGCCGTATTAGCAACCAACCCCAGCGCACATCCGCAACGCCTGCGCCTTCTGCTGCATCGCGATGGTATAATTGAGAAAGACTTCTCAATAGCAGCATCATGGCCGCAACACGTCAGCCTCCTGCTCAGTCAGCAACACACGTACGCACGCAGCCCGCATCTGCGCCACAAAACCACGTTCCGGCCTGAGTATCATGCGGCATATCTCGCGGCCACCTCCGCAGGCTTCCACGACATGCTCTTCTGCAACACCGCAGGCCAGGTCACAGAAACCTGCATCGCAACCGTCCTCGTCCACATTGCGGGTCGTTGGTACACACCGCCACAGCGTAGCGGCATACTGCCCGGTGTCTATCGCGAACAACTTCTCGCAACAGGCGCAATCGAAGAAAAGCCGCTGACACTTGCAGACCTTCGCGAAGCCTCACACGTAGCCCTCTGCAATGCGCTCCGCGGAGTCGCTTCGGTCACATCACTGCAACTCCCCAGCGGCGACAAGTTCCACTGGCCGTCCGCAAATCAACTCCCCACGCTAACCGCGTGGTAGAACCAAAAGGGCAACAAGTAGCAACAAAATAGAAACAGAATTATCGAAGTAGAACCACCGTTGGAAACGTGAAACAGAGACAGAAGCAAGGGCGATCCCCCCTGAATCGAGTCGTTGCTGGAACATAAAACAAGGGTGGGAGCAGGGGCCTTTAGGCCCCTGATAGAGCCACTCAAACAAAGAGGCTTTAGCTCCGGTTAAGGCACGAAAGGAAAGATCGTTGGAAGCAGCCATCGCAGTCGCAGCCATTCAGGTTCTCGCCATCGCGGCAGCTCTGTGGCTTAGCGCACGCCATCGTCTGCTGGACCGCGGCCTGCCTTACCTTGTCTCGCTTGCCGTCGGCGTTCTCCTCGCCACCGCACTCCTCCACATCCTGCCGGACTCGGTAAATGCCCTGGGCAACACGCCCACCTTGTGGCTCGTCTTCGTCGCCACACTCTTCTTCATGTTCTGCTTCGAGCGGATCTTCGCCACCGTCACCGGCCATCCCGTAGAAACACCGGCCGCCGGAGAGTCTGACTGCGGACCCCACCACCATCACGGCTCTCGTCCGCTCGCACTCATCTTCGGCGGCACACTGCACAGCTTCGTCGACGGAGTTGCCGTCGCAGCCGCATTCCACACAGGCCGTCGCATCGGTTGGCTCACGGCAGTCGCCATCACGTTGCACGAAGTCCCGCACCGCATGGGCGACTACGCTCTGCTCACCCACCTCAAAGTGGGCCGTGCCCGCGCCATCCGCCTCATCACCATCGTCGGCCTCGCAGCACTCCTCGGCGTAGCACTCGTCCTCGCCGCAGGCCATCTGTCGATCGGTGGAGCCATCTCCGCCACAGACTGGTTGCTCCCCATCAGCGCCGCCAGCTTCGTCTACATCGCTCTGGTCAATCTCATGCCGGAACTCGCCAGCGAAGCCACTCTCGGAGGAGTCTTCCTGCAACTCCTGAGCATGCTCGCCGGAGCAACCCTCGTAGCACTCATCATCCGCCTCCCCGGCGCCTAGTTCCTCACAGAGGCACGCAAACCCACATCTCGCTCCTGGCCACCAGTCTTCTTTCGAGAACTGATTGGCGAGAGTAAAACGCTCAGCTGGATCTCCTCGCCTTCTTCGCAGGAGTGGCATGCAATCTCTTCAAGCTCCTGAAGAATCTGATTCAATCTGGCGAGTTTCTTTTTGTCCGTTCGCAGTACATAAAACCGGACTGCGGCATTTCGATACGGACCATTGAAACGTGCGTCACCATATTGAACGGCGCTGGAGAAGGCGCGAGCAGCTGCGTCGGCAACCCGCCCACCCGCGCGTGAATATATCTCACGGCCTTTCTCTGTCTTAACAGCCTCAGCGGACGAAAGATAAGGAGATACCGTCGCGTAGACCGCTTCAGGCCGCCGCGTTCCCTTCTTTTCACCTACAACGCGGAGCAGACCAATCGCTTCCAGTTCCCTGATGTGGTGATACAGCGCAGTCGCGGCTTTCCCCATGCGATGTGCGAGTTCGCGCACAGTCGCCTGTTTATCCAGTTCCAGCCTCTGAATGATTGCAAGCCGAACCGGCGAATTAAGACTTTCAAGCTGAGCGTCTGTCAGGAAGTGTTTTGTCGGCATAAGCGGCGAATCTTAATAATTCAATATATATGCTAATTTTGAATTATTCGAAACAGAATGAGGTCGTTGTCATGAAGTCGTTACTATGCGCCGGGTTCCTGAGTGTGTCGTTCCTCGGAGGATGCTTCGGAGCGTTCGCCCAGAAGCCATCCGCCAGCGATCTCGCTCGCATCGATCATGACGTACGTGGGGCGATGAGTCGCTTTCATGTACCCGGTGCGGCGGTCATGGTGATCGCAGATGGTCGCGTGCTCTTCACGCACGCATACGGTGATCGCGACCTGCAACGTGGGCTGCCCGTCAAAACTGACACGCTGTTCGAGATCGGTTCCATTACCAAGCAATTCACGGCGGCCAGCATTCTGCAGTTGAGAGACCAGGGCAAGCTCAAGCTCGATGACACTCTTTCGGTCTATCTGCCGGACGCCCCGCACGCAAAAGAAGTAACGCTTCGCAATCTGCTGACTCACACCAGTGGGCTGCATGACTATTTCGATATGCCCGATACCGATTTCGACGACCTCGCAGCGCATCCGATCGCATATCAAAATCTGATGGCTCGCGTGGCGCCACTGCCGTTGGATTTTGCCCCTGGAAGCCAATGGTCCTACTCCAACACCGGTTATCTTCTGCTTGGGCGAGTGATCGAGGTTGTCTCAAAAGAGGGGTACAAGGAATATCTTCAGCACCACATCCTGAAGCCACTACACATGAAGCACACCTTCACTACAGCGGATGAAGGTCGTCTCCCAAACATGGCCGTTGGGTATCGGTACCAACAGGGAAAAATCGAAGTAGCCCCGTTCCTTCATCCAAGCTGGGGTTCGTCTGCGGGATTCCTCATCTCGAACCTCAATGATTTGAGCCGTTGGGATAGAGCGTTACGTGGAGGAATTGTCCTGTCCCCGGCCAGCTACCGAGAAATGTCCACTGCCTTCATAACGACGAAGTCCGGGAGCGCAGACTATGGTTTCGGTCTCTTTGTGGACTCGATGTATGGGCAGCCGCGGATTGGACATACAGGCGGAGCACAGGGCTTCACTACCGCGGACGAATACTATCCGGCGCAGAGGATGCGAATCATCGCGTTCACCAACTCTGGAGATAAATCACCGGAAGCCGGTGAGACCATTACCAACATTCTTTTCGCCGATCTGAATCCGGTGGTAGCGGCAAACGCAATGAAGGCTGCCCCCGGAGAAGATCAGGTCGTGACGCGAATGGTGCAGGACGCGTTTCACGAGCTACAGATTGGAACAAACTACTCGCGGTTCAGTTCACGTCTGCGCGAGAAATTTGCATCCACTGGATCGAAGTTCACTGCTGAGCTGTCTCCCTACGGCTCAGCAACTGCGGCAGTCTACAAAAGGACGCGCCAGGTCAGCGGAGATACCTGGTACGACTACGTCATGCAGTTCGGCCCGGGAGTATCCATCCCTTTTTCAGTCAGGACAGACAAGGAAGGAGTTGTTGCAGGCTTTTCATTGGGATAAACCGCAGGGCCCGATAGCATCCCTTCAGCCCCTCGTCCGACGTTCTCCCCTTCCCGATAGGAGTCAAAAACGCTGTCAAGTCCCTAACGGCTCAACCCCAACAAATCAAAGCAAATAGAGCTGGCATGATATTTTGCCGAACTTATTACAATAGAACTAAGCCTCGGACATGACCCTCCGCAAATCAGGCACGCCCAGCTAACACCTTTAGAAAGACGATTTTGCCTCTAACCCCAATGGGAAGAAGAATTTACAGCCACTCAAACCGTAAGCCCAATAGAAAGAGGATTTTAGAAAAACAGGGGGAGGGGGAGGGTATACCACCGTACTCGACAGATCCCACAGATTTCATCGCAAAATTCTGTGCATTTCAGGGCAAAATCTGACATAATCGTAGGGTTGGTCTGAAACATCGGACCCGGCATCAGGAGATCGTCATGGCAAAGGTATGCCCCATCACCGGCAAGCGTCCGATGAGCGGAAACAAAGTGTCGCACGCGAACAACAAGACGCGTCGTCGCTGGGAGCCGAACCTGCAGTGGAAGCGCATTTGGGTTCCTTCCGAGAAGAAGTTTGTGCGTATGCGTGTTTCGGCGCGTGGTCTGCGCACCATTAACAAGATCGGCGTAGACGCCGCTCTGCTCCAGGCGAAGGGATAACACACAGACATGCGTACCCTCATCAAGCTCGTCTCCTCCGCTGGCACCGGTCACTTCTACACCACCAGCAAGAACCCCAAGACCACCAGCGCTAAGCTGGAGTTCAAGAAGTACGATCCGGTCGTGCGCAAGCACGTTCCCTACCGCGAAGCCAAGATCTAACTCTACTTCGCAACTCGTACCAAGAGACTGATGCCGCGAAACCGAATGGTTCGCGGCATTCGTGTTTCTACGCCCACCACGAACACCTTCATCCGGACACCGTGAAACAAGACTGCAATGCCTGTTGGAACGAACAGGTTGTCCTCGATCACAGGAAATACTGCACCATGGAGGCGACACATACCGCCGTTCTGCATCTCACGGTAGTGACACCGCGCTATCCCCCAGCACGAAGCGGTTGGTTCAGGAGGTCCTTCCAGATGCGAGCGTCTGTCCGTTCCCTTGCACTCTGCGCCACACTTTCCATCGGCCTGCTTGCGGGCTGCCATAAGAACGATGCCAGTGCTACTGGCGCAACCACCGTCCGCATGCCGGACGGCACCACGCAGGTCATTGCCCCTGGACAGCCGATTCCTGTTGGCTCCACGGTTGTGGCCGTAGGCAACGGTAGTGCTCCCATCTCCCCCGCAACTGGTACGCCAGTGAATCCCACCACCGGTGCGGCAGCGTCCACCACACCAACTCCTGCCCCGGCGGCCACAACGCCAGCAGCTCCGGCGGCCTCCACGGCAGCACCTGCACCAATCCCCGCGGCAGCCCCCGCCCCCCCACCGGAGCCAGCCCCGCTCGTAGTCCCCGTCGGAACGCGAGTGTCAATCCGCACGAATGAAACGCTTTCTGCAGAACACAGTGGTGGCGTCGGTACTCCCTTCAGCGGCTCCCTGAACAGTGCCATCGTCATCAAGGGCGTCACTGTATTCCCGCGCGGCACGGCAGTGAAGGGTGAAATTACCAGCGCCAAGGGCCGTGGACGCTTCAAGGGTGCGGGTGATCTCGGCATTTCCCTGACTGCCATCGGAAGCCACAGCGTACAGAGCAGCGAATACGTGGCAACGGCAAAGGGCCGCGGTAAACGCACTGCCGGATTCATCGGTGGTGGCGCAGGTGCTGGCGCACTCATCGGTGGTCTGGCGGGTGGTGGCAAAGGTGCCCTCATCGGCGGACTCGCTGGTGCCGGTGCCGGTACAGCAGCCGGTGCTATGACAGGCAGCCGCGACGTCACCATCCCCGCAGAAAGCGTCGTCAGCTTCACCCTCAACTCCTCCATCAAGGTGCGCTAACACAGGACCACTTGACACGGCGGAAGCGCCGACAACTCTCCCCCAATGACAAGGGCCACCCACCGGGTGGCCCTTAGTTCTGTCACAAAAGAAGAAGCCCCGACGCTGCAATCGTCGGGGCTTCTCTCATCGCCTGCTGGTAGCAGGGTTACGCACGATCCAACTCGTGCGGAATGTCATACTCGTGCAGCATGGCGTGCGCCACAGTGGGTTCGTTCATCACCTTGTGGAATGCCACCTGGAACTTCTTCATCTCGTCCGGTGTGCCGACAGTGACGCGAACGTAAGTCGGCATGATGGGCCATACACGGCCGATCGCCACCTTCTCCTGCATCATCATCTTCTGCACTTCCATACCTGGACGCTTCACGTCCACCATGAACATGTTCGCCTGGGCACCCGGTACAAAGGTGTAGTTGTTCTTCTGGAGGAATGCCAGCGTATCGTCCAGCACATCGCGATTGATCTTGCGGCGCAGCGGCACCAGGTTCGGATCCGTGAGGCTGGCAGCAGCAGCAGCAGCAGAGGTCAGCGAGATGGAACCGATCTGACGGTTGTTGACGGTGACATTCTCGAAGCGTGCCAGCAGGTCCGGGCGACCGAAGGCGAAGCCTGCGCGAACGCCAGCCATGCCGTAGATCTTGGAGAACGTGCGGAGCACAATGATGTCCTGATCCTGAGCGACCAGATCCAGAACGGAATCCTGATTGGAGAAGTGGTGGTAGGCCTCATCCACAATCACGACGGAACCAGCCGGCTTGTTCTTGACCAGCCAGACAATGTCTTCCTTCGGAGTGATGGTACCGGTGGGATTGTTGGGATTCACGATGTAGTAGGCGCCGGGGTTGGGGTCGGCTGCCAACATAGCCTTCACGTCATACTTGTACGTCGTCTTGTCGAGCGGGATCATATGACACTTGGCTTTACAAGTCGCCGCAGCGCGGAAGCCCTGCTCATACGAAGGATCGCCCACAACGAGCGGCTTATCCGGACCGATGTTGGAGTACAGCGCGAGATCCAGCGGACCACCTGAACCGGGATAAACGCGAACATAACCAGGCTTGAGCTGGAACTGATCGCTGATTGCCTTCGTCATTGCAGACGAATATTCGCGGTCATAACGACCACCCTTCTTGGCAGCCGAGCTAATCGCTTCCAGAGCGACGGGAGCCGGTCCAAGCGGGTTTTCGTTCGAGGAAATGATGACGGTGTCAGCCGCCATGGGCATGCGCATGCCACCGCGCTGACGGCCGTTCATGCCATCAACCGGAGCCTGTGCTGCAGCCTGCTGGCTCATGGCCTTTGCAAACGACGGCATCGCTGCTGCTGCAGCCGATGCGATACCCGCGTTACGCATGAACGAACGACGGGAAAAGTACTGCTGGGCGGAAGCGAAGTTCTTCAAATCCATTACGACTCTCCTCAGAGTGAACTGCGGTATTCGAATCGGAGGTACACGCTGGCTAAGCCAACGCGGCTCTGCGTTTGCAAAGAAACCTGTGTTTGAAGCGGACTCCGACACACAGGACGGCTGATTTGTATGTCGATGTGTAATCACAATAGCGTGAATCTGGCGATTCGTGGAGAGGGATTTCTAAAATATTTTCTGGAAAGTTCACTTTCCTTACAAACTGCCACACAGCTCCGCGCCAGCCTGTCACTCTCCCGCTACACATTCCAGCACGACTTTCCTGTAGCAGAAATCGCGCATGTAGTTGATTTCACTGCATAAATCCAGCGTCAAGCGATGCGCCGAAATGCCGAAGTGCGCACAATCCATCTGCGCGTACTGATCGCACCCGCTTTTCAAAAGAAATTAGTTTGGTATCCAAACCATCTCAAAGTGACGGAATGGCGTTGCCTCACCAGATTGGATTTCCTGCAATCAGCGCAAACGCAATTCTGTCAGGGCACATTCACTGACGGATTCTGATTCAGTTTTTCGTACCATCTCTCCGCACGAACAAACAGAACCAGTTCACCCGGCGTCACGCGCACGGCGACATCACCACAGGTGTTCTCTGCCGCAATTCCCTTCGCGGCGATATCTGCGAGGTTGTAGCCAATGGGCGGACTATAGCGTTGCGTGTGTCGGCAGTCCACTGCACCCTCGCTACGCACAAGGATGCGGACAGGCTGCCCGATGGGAGCAGGCATCAACGCAATGCCGCGTCCGTTCGTCGCCAGGATGTAGCCGTTGCCAGAAGGCTCGTCGTACCACAGCTTCACATGTCCGCCTGCAACGGGACTGCCGTTGCGACCATCAAGCAACCGGATGCGGAAAGAATGCGAATCGATTCCATCACTGTCTGGTGAAGGGACAGCCGTAGAAGATTGCGGTACAGGCGGTACGGCAATGCCTCCAGAAGCGCCCGTCTGCTGCTGTGCATGAGCCAGCGTCACCATTCCCAACGCAATCATCGCAAACAACTTCAATTCCAACTCTCCGTCCACACATGTGGATGCATGTACGACTCTATCGCGTTGCGGAAACGGCTACCTATTTGCTGCAAAAACAAAGCTGCCTCCTGCATGGCCAAAATGCAGGAGGCAGCCCAAACAAGGATCGTTGCGATGGACTACTTGGATGGTTTTGGAGGCGTCAGCTTGAGATACGTAATGCTGAAGACAACTACCTTACCCGACGTTCGCAATTGCACACCGTATTGCTGTTCAAATCGGACATCGTAAGCAAGCTTGTGCTTGATGTCAGTAAATTTCCATTCACCGCCCGCACCGAATCCGCGATCCAGATATCCCCGTGTGAGCGGACTCACCGCTGAGCCAGTATCTGCTGAGAGCTTCTGCGACGCATAACCAACGAATCCCGCATTCATCTGGTACTTGAAAAAGCGATGGCCGAAACTGTATTCGCCATTGAAAATCGGGCCAGCCTTCAAATCTTCTCCCAGCTTGGAGTGATTGAACTCCCACGTGGTTAGCGCTGAAGCGTTCCAGAGCTTCTTCTTATCCAAGCTCAGCGACATACCACCCGAAACCTGGTGCTCCCAGAAACCCAATCCGGGATTCAAAGGAGAATTCGGATCAAAGTCCCCTGTGGGTGCGTAGAAGGCATAGTTCAGCGTGTAGTTTGCTGCTCCCTTTGCCCACCCAAGATTTACCGGTTCAAACAAAATGTCGGAGATGCCGGCCGACTGTGCCGACTTGTTGAATAAGTTCGAGTTGAAGCGCGTATTCAACACCGGGACCATGAACGCCAGGCCATATTCAGCACCCAGAATCTTCTTCTCCGAGGTATAGCTGAACGCCGCGATCGCCCCACCGACATTAATATCCGGCCGGAGTACGGTGTTGCCATTCGGTCCTTTGATACTGGCAACAGGCTCTACCAGACCGAGTCCCGCAGCATAAAACCCTGGGGGCGCGGACGTGCCATTATCCAGGCCGGTAAAGCCCCCGATGTAATGGCCAACCTGCTGTGCGCGAACGCAGGGCACAAATGCCAGCATCGCCAACACAACAGCAGGAAATCCATAACGCACTGCTTTACGCAGATTCGTTACAAACATCTTCTCGCTCGGCAATGATCCGTCTCGATGCATCTCCAATCCTCTGCCCCACAGCAGACCGCGCCCTGCATTTTGAAACAACTGTCAGTTCCATCAGGTGCGCATTACAATCCTCCGGGGCATGCGCACGGGCTATCGCCGTTGCGAACCTCAAGCTTGTGTCAGGGAGAAGAGTCAGAATGATGCGTTGGAAGTCAGTGGTGGCAGCGGGATGCGTAGCAGCTTTAAGCGTGTGCGCGCAGGCGCAGCTTGAGGGATCGCGAATCGACACCGCAAGTGTGAATCATCCCGTAAAGGCGATTCAGGACACAGAAACGCCAGCGCAGCGCGACGCACGCATGGCATGGTGGCGTGAAGCACGTTTCGGCATGTTTATTCACTGGGGCCTCTACTCCATCCCGGCAGGCACGTGGAATGGCAAACAGATTACGGGTATTGGCGAGTGGATCATGAATAACGCCAGCATCCCCGTAGCCGATTACAAGGCACTCGCATCGCAATTCAATCCCACGGGCTTCAACGCACATGACATCGTTGCGCTGGCAAAGGCCGCGGGCATGAAATACATCGTCATCACATCGAAGCATCATGATGGCTTCGCCATGTTCGACTCTAAGGCTGATCCCTTCAATATCGTTGCGGCCACGCCGTTCCATCGCGACCCGTTGAAGGAACTTGCAGAAGAATGCCGTAAACAGGGCGTGAAGCTCGGCTTCTACTATTCGCAGTCGCAGGATTGGACAGCACCGGGTGGCGGCGCGGCGATGCGCCCTGGACATGATCCGGAGACACACCACTGGGATAAGGCGCAGGATGGCAGCTTCGACGAATACCTGCATAAGAAGGCTATCCCGCAGCTAACTGAGTTGCTGACGAACTACAAGGACTATCCCGTTGTCGTCTGGTTCGACACTCCCGGTACGGCGATGACACCAGAGCGTTCCGCGGAGATCGTTAAGCTTCTTAACAAGTATCCAAATCTGATCTGGAATAACCGCCTCGGCGGCAAGTATCAGGGAGACACGGAAACACCCGAGCAATTCATTCCTCCGCAGGGATATCCCGGACGTGATTGGGAATCGTGCATGACCATGAACGACACATGGGGCTACAAGTCCTATGACAATAACTTCAAGTCCACAGAAACGCTGGTGCGCAACCTGATCGACATCGCCAGCAAGGGTGGCAATTACCTGCTGAACATTGGCCCTGATTCGCACGGCGTTGTTCCCTCTGCAGAAGTGGAACGTCTGCAGCAAGTAGGCAAGTGGATGAGCGTGAATGGCGAAGCCATCTATGGCACCTCGCCTACACTTTTCGGACCAGAAGCAGGAAGCTTCAGCAAGACAGAGATCAACGAGAAGACCAAGCAGCCCAAGTGGATTCCGTCGTGGGAGTGGCGCTCAACCACAAAGGCTGACAAGGTCTACGTAGAAATCTTCAAGTGGCCCGGCACTACTCTGCACCTCGACAAGATGCCGCGCAAGGTCACTGGAGCTTATCTGCTGGCAACAAAGAAGCCCCTCACCTTCAAGCAGAGCGGTGACTCGGTAGATGTCACACTACCCGCCAATGCCATCGATCCGATTGCAAGCGTGGTGGTATTAAAGACAGCGAAGTAATTCGTTCTAGGAAGAAGAATCGCCAGCAAGCGCACTGCTTGCTGGCGATTTCTTATTTTGTCGCAGCGTGTAGCGGAGCAAGTGTGCGGACGCTATCGATTGGTACTTCAATCGCACCGAGCTTATCTGTGGCAACGTCATGTAACACGATGCGCAGAAAATAGTCTCCCTTTGCGGGCACACTGATCTCCTCGTGAAATTGCAGCCCCTGCTGCATATCCTGCTGAAATTCTTGAGGTGTGGCAGATGCATGAAGCTGGTTGATCAGATGATTCATCAACATGCCCTGCGCACTGTACACAAGTATTGCAACATCAAAGTTTGTGACAACCTTACCGTCGTTGCCTTGCTCAAAGGTCAGGTCTGTCGGATTAACAATGGTATCGATCGTGTAGCGCTGAAATGGACCAGTTACATTAGCTGCCAGCAGGTTGTGCGAAGCCGCAACAGCTTCTTCTGGGTTGCCTGCAACGGCCGGGAAGACCGCCGACTTCAGAAATATTTCGGTGGGTGCAGGCGTACCAAGCGCAGTTGCTCCACGCATAGCCGCAGAGGTCTGTGCAGCAACATTGGTAGGCGACGCAAAGTAGCCTCGACGATAGCGCAGCACATATGCAGGATTCGCGAGTTGCAACTTGATCTTGCGATATCCTCCATCGGTCTTTGTGTTCGTCGGCGTATACGCAAGTGTGTAGTAATCAGCTCCGTCCGTCAGTGCAGACGCGACCGCTTCCGCAAGGCCATTCGTGTCGTGAAAGGCGCGTCCTCCCGTAGACTCTGCCATCTTGTTCATCGTGTCGTTCTCGGCAACAACGGTCGTCTCAAAATCCGAATTGTCGCTTGCGGCGCGGCTGGCCTGCGAGGCATGCAGGCGATTCGCATAGGTCTTGTTGTTCTCTGCTTCAAAGACCGGGGACACACGCAGCCCAGCGGCACCTACTGGATAGACCGCGACCTGCGCCTGTGCCAGCAGACTGGTTGTCTTACGAAGTTCGGATTCGTAATTCGCAACGGTAACGAACGGGTTGTCAGGGGATTGAATGCTGTTCGGAAAGACATTCAGTGGGAACGAACCGGAAAGCCATACCAGATTCTTACGCCCAGGCAGGCCAGAGAGATAGCGGCCCAACTGATTCATGGCTGCCAGCGTCAACTTCACGCGAAGATCCAACTGGTTTGCATTTGTCTGAGCTTCGAACTGCCGAAGTGATGCCACTACGGCCAGAGATGCACCCAAATTCTCCATCTGGTCCGCGAAGGAATCATGCAGCTGATCGGGTTTCAGGACTGCTTCGCGTGTTGTAGCGGATTGCATCGCGGCACGAAGTTTTGTCAGGTCCGTCGTAGGCCCCTGCAACATGGCGAGTTGAGAGCCGAGGATAAAAATACCGATGCGCGTACCGGGAGTGGCGCCTTTCAAAAACGTCGCTAACTGCCGGTGCAAATTGAGTTGATCTTGCTGATCTGTATTTAAGCGGTCAATCAGCAGGATGTTGGTTACGTTGTCCGGCGGCGTGGTGGTGAAATTCGTAAACATGCCGGGAGGCATCTGAATAGCACTCGCCTGAGCAGATGCAGCCGCAGTATGCTCTTCAAAATTACGTGGCACCTGCGGCGCATTGTCTTCCGTCAGATGAAAGTCGGTTGCCTTCAGGCCATGGACCGCCTTGCCATTGTGATCGGTAACCACAACGTCGACCAGAACAAGCCGCGCGGCAGTCTTAAGGGTAGGCGTGTCAGTTGAAGGCTTCTGCGCCAGTAGCGGCATAACCATGAAAGCTGCAAGATATCTGAGAGCGCGCGGCATGAACGTTCCTTTGCGTGGAACATTGAAACACACATCGCCAACAACGCCTTAAACGTAGGTTTGCACCATGCGCCGCCACCACGGCCAGTCGTGGCCGGTGTTGTCTCCCCACACATCCAGCCGAACCGGAACATTCTTGGCACGCATGATTGCTGCCAGCCGTTCATTGTCATTCCAGTACTGATCGTGATGTCCCGTTGCCAGGATGTAGGTGTTGTGACGATAGCGGTCCAGATACCAGTGATCGTGCAGATTCGGCAGGAAATCCATCGGCAGCGTGTAGTACAAGTCGTCGCAGTAATAGCCGTGGAGAAAAGGCCCAACGTCAAACGCTCCGCCCATAGATAAAGCTGCATTGATCTTGTCCGGATGGCGCAGCGCCATGCTCATGCTGTGAAAGCCGCCGAAGGAACAGCCCATCATAGCCAGCATTTTGTTCCGGTTGCGCGTATGGATATACGGCACTAATTCGTTCAGGATGTACCGCTCATATTGCAGATGTCGTGCGATACACCAACTCCCCTCCGCGCCATCGGCAAACCAGCTTTCGTTATTTACGGAATCAACGCACCACAGTTGAATCTGACCGCGGTTGATCTTGCTCTCCAGCGCCCCCACCATAGCCTGATCTTCAAACTCGTAAAAGCGGCCTCGGGAGGTGGGAAAAACGATCACCGGCAAGCCGTCCTGACCGAAGACCAGGTGCTCCATGGAGCGCCCCAGTGCCTCTGACTGATCGACGTGGTATTCGCGGTGCATGGTGCGGCCCTCCGGTAATAGGTGGGATGCGATGCTCTATCGATATGGACGCAGACTGCCGTGTTCCGGCGCACTTACGCCCGGCATAGACAAATGCTTCTGGTTCCTTGGAAGGCATCTTACCCGATGAGGATGACAGCAACGGCGTCCTCTATACCTCTCAGCGTGCCTTTCCGCTTTCTGATATCACTGCTTGAGTGATCTTTCAGGCGCAATACACTGGAAGAAGAGCTGCACAGACCAATTCGGGAATATGCCAAGTTCGGTTTCCTGAAGGATCTTAACGATTCCCTTCTTGTATTTTTGGTCTCAATAGCCCACAATAGATAGGTTGGAATGTGTTGCGCGCACCGCCGTCGGTGACAGGCACTGCGCAATTTCCGCTGCCCTGTGCACCGGCCATCACCAAGACATTGTTTGTGAGTGAGGAAGTAACCAAGTGGTCATGATTCGTTTGGCGCGCGTTGGAGCGCGTAAGCAGCCCTACTACCGCATCGTTGTGATCGAAAAGGACCGCGCCCGCAACGGCCGCTCCATCGAAGTGGTTGGTACCTACAACCCGCGTACGGAACCCGCAACGGTTAGCCTGAAACGTGACCGCATCGACTACTGGACTGGCGTTGGCGCCCAGATGTCGGATATTGTTGCGAAGCTCGTTAAGAACGCGCCCGCGACCGAAGCAGTGGCTGCTTAAGCCACTGTCAGGACGTTCAACCTCGGGCCGCGGTCCTATGCCTTCTATGATTCGCATAGCTCCGCGGCTGTTTTATTTCAGTCACTTCTGGCGGTACAGGATCATCTAAGTTCGGAAGAGTCTCTCTGCGCAGTGTCATGTATGGTGCTGAGCAGGGTATGAAATCTCATTCCCTTCCAAGGTACGTATGACGGACCATTCCTCCCCTGAATCTGTGAATCACATCTCTGAGCTTCTTACCGGGATTGCAAAAGCACTTGTAGACCACCCGGAAAACCTGCGCGTGGAATCGGAAGCTTTTGAATCCGAAACGGTTCTTCGCCTTTTTGTCCATCCCGACGACCTCGGCAAAGTCATCGGCAAGCAAGGACGCACGGCAAGGTCGCTGCGCACCATTCTTAGCGCTGCCGGAAGCAAGGTACAGCACCGCTTCAGCCTGGATGTGCAGTCGGAGTAAAGGCGGCTCATATGGCAGTGGAATGGATCACGCTTGCGCGCGTGGTACGTCCGCAAGGACGGCGAGGAGAAGTTCTGGCCGACCTGAAAACGGACTTTCCGGATCATTTTCGCCAATATCCAAACATCTTCCTTCGCCTTCCAGAGGGTGAACCACAGCCCACCATGGTGGAAGACTCGTGGCTTCCCACCGGACGAAGTGCTGGACGGATCGTGCTTAAACTGCGTGGCGTGGATTCCATTTCCGACGCCGAAAAGCTACTGAACGCAACGGTTGAAATACCATCAGATCAGCGACTTACCCTCACAGATGGAAACTATTACGTGAGCGATCTGATCGGCTGCCAGATGGTGCATCATGGCGATCTGTTAGGTACGGTCGTTGATATGCACTTCCCGCAGGACCCTGCAGGCAAGCGCATTGAAGACGCCGCCGCCCTCTTCGTGGTGGAGCGCGCCAACGGAGACGAGGTTCTCATTCCGTTTGCCAACGCCTTCGTTGCCAGCATCGACACAGCGGCTCGAAAGATTGAAATGAACCTGCCGGATGGGCTACTGGAGATGAACGGCTAGCATCCTCCGGTTACCCTGAGGAATAGCGACTCCATCATGGCCCTGCAAGTCGACATCGTGACCATTTTCCCTGCTTTCCTGGAAAGCACCCTACGCTATGGCGTGGTGGCCCGGGCATTGTCTGCAGGTATTGCGTCTGTGAACTGCGTGGACTTGCGCGGCTTTACCCATGACAGGCATCGCACGGTCGATGACCGCCCCTTTGGCGGTGGCGAAGGCATGGTGCTGAAGCCGGAACCGCTGAGCGAAGCCATCGAATCGCTGGGAATCGCACCAAAAGGAAACCGCGACACACAGAAAGAATCCGTCGTGCTGCTTTCGGCACAGGGTCGCCCGTTCACACAGTCCATTGCTCAGGAGCTGAAATCGCTGGAACGGCTCGTATTGGTCTGCGGGCGGTACGAGGGGGTAGATGAACGCGTGAATGCGCTGCACTGCGACCGCGAAATCTCCATCGGCGACTACGTCCTTTCCGGCGGCGAACTGGGTGCAGCGGTCATTGTGGATGCGGTTGTCCGCCTGTTGCCGGGCGTGCTCGGCAATCCCGATTCCGCGCATTACGAAAGCTTCGGTCACGCGCATGACAGTGAGCGCGCCGAAGACGCACCTCCACTGGCCACGTCGCCATCTGCGGGGCTGCTCGACTATCCGCACTACACACGTCCTGCGGAGTTTCGGGGTATTCCAATCCCCGATGTTCTATCCGGGGGCGACCATACCGCTATTCGGAAATGGCGGCGACAACAAGCACTGCGCAAAACGGCCGCGAATCGACCGGATTTGCTGCAAACCGAAACTTTATCCGCAGAAGACAGGCGTTTTCTTGCAACGTTGCGCAAGGATTAGCAAGAATTGCAGGGCGGATGCATCAGCCTAAGTGCAATTTATGCCCAACTTTTCCAGAATTTGCGGTATACTGAACAACGATTACTAAGTAAGGAATTCAGGCATCATGTCCATTCATCCCATCATGCAGAAGCTCGCAGCCAAGCTGGAGCGTACAGACCTTCCGGAGTTCGCGCCGGGTGACACCGTTCGCGTGCAGGTCAAGATCAAGGAAGGCGACAAAGAGCGTCTTCAGGCGTTTGAGGGCATGTGCATCGCTCGCAAGAACGGGCCTCAGGGGTCCTTTACCGTACGCAAGATGAGCTTCGGCCAGGGCGTAGAGCGTATCTTCCCCTTCAACTCGAAGGTTGTCGACAAGGTTGAGAAGGTTCGTTCGTACGAAGTACGTCGCGCCAAGCTGTTCTACCTGCGTGGTCTGCGTGGCAAGGCTGCCCGTCTGCGTGAGGTTGCACGCACCAACGCGTAAATCACTTCCTCAAATGGAATTTAAGAAGGCGAGCGCTTGGGCGCTCGCCTTCTTCTTTGCTACGACTCTTTCTTGAAAGCAATAAGGGCATGGCAAAATCGCCATGCCCCATGCATGACTTTGCAGTAGGTCTAGATTCCGTTTGGCTTCGTCATCTGGTCCGACTCGTCAATGACGCCCTGCTTCTCCGCAATCGACTTCGCCTGCGTAAATAGCAGGAGGTAGTCCCCGCCACCCGCCTTGGAATCCGTTCCGCTCATGTTGAAGCCGCCAAACGGATGTGCTCCCACCATGGCTCCTGTGCACTTGCGATTCAGGTACAGATTGCCAACGTGGAATTCCTTCGCAGCGCGGTCCAACCGCTCGCGCGACATGGAATAGATCGCACCGGTCAGGCCGTATTCCGTGCCGTTGACGATATCCAGAGCCTCGTCAAAGTTCTGCGACTTGATCACCGCCAGCACTGGTCCGAAGATCTCTTCCTGAGCAATGCGTGCATTCGGAGCAATATCTGCGAAGACAGTCGGCTTCACGTAATAGCCACCTGTTTCGTTCGCAAACGCCTCGCCACCGATCAACAAACGACCTTCTGACTTACCGGTCTCAATGGCGTTCAAAACACGGTCAAACGCGATCTTGTTAACGACCGGTCCCATGGAGAAGTTCTCCACTGGGTCACCGACCTTGATCTTCTCTACACGCTCGACCAGACGATCGCAGAAGACATCGTAAATGTGCGCATCCACAATCGCACGCGAACACGCCGAGCACTTCTGGCCGCTAAAGCCGAACGCACTGGCCACAACGCCTTCTACCGCTGCATCGATATCCGCATCCGCGTCGACCAGAATGGCGTCTTTGCCGCCCATCTCAAGGATGGTGCGCTTGATGAAATGCTGCCCGGGCTGGGTCTTCGCGGCGGTCTCATGCACAATGAGGCCCACCTTCTTGGAACCGGTGAAGGCGATGAAACGAATTTTCGGATTCGCAACCAGAGCAGCACCCACACGGTCTCCCGTGCCCTGGCACAGGTTCACAACCCCCTCCGGCATGCCAGCTTCTTCCAGCAGCGCAAAGAACCGCGAAGCAATGGTGCCTGCATCAGGCGAAGGCTTCAGCACTACGGTATTGCCGCTGACGACGGCAGCCATCGTCATGCCGGCCATGATGGCCAGCGGGAAGTTCCACGGCGGAATCACCGCGCCAACACCCAGCGGAATGTAGCGCAGGGTGTTCTTTTCTCCCGGAAACTGAATCGGAGTCGTTGCGCCATCGAGCTTCAGCGCCTCTCGCGCATAGAACTCCAGAAAGTCGATGCACTCGGCAACGTCAGCATCCGCCTCAGCCCAGTTCTTACCGACTTCGTACGTCAGCCATGCGCAGAACTCATTCTTGCGCTGCTGCACCAGCTTTGAAACATCCAGCAGCAACTGTACGCGCTGCTGTACTGGTACGCGGCTCCAAGTCTGGAAAGCCTTCTCGCCCGCGGCAACAGCCTGTTCCACATGCGCGAGTTCAGCTTCCTGATGCACGCCAATCTTCTGCGCAGGCTTTGCAGGATTGGTGGAGACGATCTTCTCGGCCGCATACACACGTTCGCCACCGAGAATGAGCGGATATTCCTTACCCAACTCACTTTCCACCAGGCGAAGAGCTTCATGCATGTTCGCCTTCACATCGGAGTCTGTGAAGTTTTGGAAAGCCTCATTAACGAAGGTCTTCAGCGGAGCCTGAGGCTCGCGTACGGTGGGAATTGCGTTCGTTGCCATAAGTCCAGTTTATTCCTTTTGTAGAGAGCCGTTATACGGGCGACTTTGGCGATGGCGCCCCGTTCAGCATCTGGTCCGTCGATTTGCTCATCTGCGCCGTGCGCTCCAGTTTGTCCCAACTGAACGGACGGCCATCGATCACGCGCTTGATCGTCTTGAACAACACCACGCTGAATACCTGCCGATAGGTAAATCGTTGAATCCAGATATGCATTAACAGCCACATATCGCCCTTGCTGGCAGGGTGCTTTCTTTCCAGCAGGAACGCCAGTGCCGACGCGGAGAAATCAATCACCATGAACGCGAGGAAGAAGTACAGCAGCTTCACAAAATTCGCGCTCGAGGCCGACTCCGGATGAAAGTGGTGGTCGTAGAGGAACTTCAGGAAGCTGGCCACAAACATCAGGTCAATCAGCGGTGACACTAGGGGTAACAGAATTTGGAACACGATGATGTTTGGCAAAGCAAACAGCCCCATCGCACGACGCTTAGTGACCGCGCCGATATGCTTAAACACAGCCTGCATGATCCCGAATGACCAGCGGAAACGCTGCCGCATCAAGCCGTTCATGTTGATGGGGGCCTCAGTAAAAGCCAGCGCCCGATCCTCATAAATCACACTCAGGCCTTGCTCCAGCAGGATCATCGTCAGGTCGGCGTCTTCCGCAACGGTATTGGAGTGATAGCCGCCGCCCTTGTGGACAGCTTCTGTACGCCATGCACCGATGGCTCCCGGCACCACGACAACCACATCAAACAGATCCAGCGCACGACGCTCAAAGTTCTGGCTGGTGATGTATTCCAGAGCCTGCCAACGCGTCCACAGATTGACGCGATTGCCAACCTTCGCATTGCCCGCTACCGCACCAATCTCCGGATTGGCAAAGTGCGGAACAAGCCGCGCAATAGCGTCATGCGCAATCACCGTGTCTGCATCAATGCCCACGTAAATCTCTTCGTGAACATAGTTCTGCAGCGCGTAGTTCAGCGCTTCGGCCTTGCCTGCGTTTTCTTTCTTGACCACGGTCAAACGGCCGCTGGCAATGTCCTCGGGATACGCTTCGCGCGCTACCTCTGCCGTGCGATCTTTCGATCCGTCATCAATCACGATGATGTGCAGGTTCTTATACGTGCTCATCATCACGCTACGAATCGTGCGGACAATCACCTTCTCTTCGTTGTATGCAGGAATCAACACGGCAACGCGCGGCTGATAATCCGGCCCTGCAAAGTTTTTCCTGCGACGGAAGCGATCAATGATGGCAAACAAACCAATGATGATGAGACGTCCACTCATCAGGATGTCGCCAATGAAGAACACGGCAACTACAAAGTGGTTGAATGTTGCCAGACCAAAGAATGCCAGCGAATCCACTTGCGCCAGGAACTTGTTGCGCCAGCCTTTAATAGGTGGCATCACCTGATCGCGGCTCTTACCCACAAGATCGCTTACGCTGACGAATTCATAGCCCTTCGCACGCAGTGTCGTAATCAGCAACGGTAGCGTAGCCACTGTCACAGAACGGTCGCCGCCGCCGTCGTGCATCAGGATGATGGAGCCAGCCTTGTCCGGGCGCTCCTTCATATCGTCCAGTTGCTTCAGCACACTGTCAACGATCTCCTGCGGCGTCTTCTTCGGTGTCTCCTGCCAGTCGTTGGTGTCAATCTTGTTGCCCACCACGATGTAGCCGCGAGCCTGCACACGCTCCATCGGAGCCGCCTGGTCGTTGGTGTCTGGCTCTTCATCGATGTCGTAAGGAGGACGGAAGTACAGCGGCTGCACACCCAACTTCGCAGCAAACAATCGTTCCGTCAGGTTCATCTGCACATCCACTTCGCGATTGCTGATGGCAGAGATGTCCGGATGGGTGAAGGTGTGATTCCCTATTTCGTGACCTTCGCGATAGACGCGTTGCATCACACCGACATTGTTATCAGCCTCTTCTCCAATCATGAAGAAGATACCCTTCACGCCATACTTTTTCAGTACATCCAGAATTTGCGGTGTCCATACCGGGTCTGGACCATCGTCAAAGGAGATCACAAGCTTCTTCGGGTGATAGCCGAAGTAGTCCACCGAATACGACAGTGGATAGCTTGTCAACGTCTCGCTGTCGACAAGCTTCGAATCGTCATCGATGGTCATGGTGCGACGCCCGTTCTTCGGCTTGCCAGAGACGTGCATAATGTCGCCCTTGCCTTCCACGTCAAGGTCATATCCCGGCGCTACGTCGGCAAGATCCACTAACGGATTCGACCGCATCGGCTGATCCCAGACCTTCCACAGTGACTGGTCTTCCGATCCCAGCCGCCACAGTGAAAACGTCTGCAATCCAAGTCGACGTGCCGCGCGCATCTCGTTCAGGATGGTCACACCATCCAAAAACCACACTTGATGGCGTTGATGCTGATCTTCATCGTCGTAGGTAATATGTGGATTTAACGACGCATCATCGAGGTCAACATATGAACCAGAATCAGACGCGGTCTGCCATACCTCTTGGAGCGACTTGTTATCGACGCGTATCAACTGTGGCTTTGCGGCTACAGTTCTCTTGACTCGCTTGCCTTTCTTCGTGGGTTGCTCTACCGGTGGCAATGTCGTCACCCAATCGTAGCCATAGCTACCAATGTCGACGATGATCTTGTCCTTCGGCACCTGCTTCATCACATCCTGCAGGTTCTTCACAAACCAATCCTGCGCTGCGATGGGTCCAGCTTCGCTCTCCGATTGATGCTGGTCATAGTTCATCAGCAACAAACCGTCGGAGTGCGCAGCCATGTACTTTAGATCCCAGTCATCGTCGCCAACAGGAGTGTTGATGTACAACTTCAAGCCGCGCATGTGAAGCGCGATATACGCATCACTGATTAGTTGCCGATAGCCAGGCTGCGCCTCTGCAGGCATGCTTTCAAAGTCGAACGAGATACCTCGATAGCGCGGGTTCGACGTTACAAATCGCATCAGCTGGTTGAGAAAATGCTGACGCGCCGTCGGATTCTCAAGGAACGGCCCAACGGTATCGGAAAAGTCCGCATTGATCACAGAATTGCTGACCATGGGGAACAGTTCCGTGCCCGATGCAGCAGCCGTAAGGGTCCGTTCTACCTTGCGGTCAATGTCCACGGGATGCACACCCGCACCATCCACCACGTCAAACTTTTGGTATTCGCTGTTGTAAGCGGTCAGGTTGCCATCTGGAGTAACAACATGCAGCCAATCCGCAAACACCATATCGAGCTGCTTGGCATGCGCCTTCAGTGAGCTGTAACTGGCCGGATCCCACTCAACATAAAACGCTGCACGCAAGCCTTCATCCGTGTTTAACGGAATATCCGAAGCCTTGCGATCCGTCCGCCGATGCGCGGAACGTACCTTCTTTGCCTTCTCATCGGACAGAATGTTTTGCGAATTTTGAGCCCGATAATTATGCTTCGCTGGCTCCAGCAACAGCTCAGGCAAAGGCCGCATTCGCAGCACACCCAGTACAAAGACGATGAATGTCAGCAGGCCAACCGCTGCAGAGATATCCAGAATCCGTCGCAGCCGCTTCCATCTGCGTCGTTTCTCGTCGTAAAAAATCGGCTTCTGTTCTCGCGTACCCGGTTCTGCCATATCCATTCGTTATGGTATCCATCCTTGCGAAAAACTGCGCGCCCGTAATGGACTCTTTCCGCAGAAGATAACCGTTATGATGCAAAGCGATGCACGCCGCGCTGACAGACATTCCGGACAAGCAGCGCCACCGAGGTCTCCTGGCCGCATTTCTACTGCTCTGCGGGTTCCTGCTGCGCCTCTATTTCCTGCAAAAACACGCGTTCTTGGCCGCCGACTCGGTTCTTTATCAGGATATTGCGCTCAACTGGCTGCATCACCACATCTACGGCCTGACCGAAGGCGGGCAGATACGCGCCACACTGATCCGTCTTCCCGGCTATCCCGCGATATTGGCCGCACTTTCGTGGCTCTTTGACGGTTTTCTCCATGCCAGCGCCGGCACGCTACGCAGCTTTCTGCCACTGCTCTGGCTCCAGATTGCCGCCGACCTTGCCACCTGCTGCATCGTGGCCATCATGGCGCGAAAGATCGGTGGCACCGCCTGCGGTCTGGCGGCGCTGGCTCTGGCCTGCCTCTGCCCGTTCACTGCCAATTACGCAGTGGCCCCGCTTACCGAGACTTTCACGCTCTTTTTCCTCGCGTTGGCGTTTTATTTACTGCAGCATTGGCTTACTGACGGTCGCGCACGCTGGATTATTCCATTGGCATTCGCAATATCGTGCAGCGTGCTGCTGCGGCCCGATCAAGGGCTGCTAGCCGCCGCCATTCTGCCCGTACTTCTCGCAAGCGGTACGCACAAAACTCTGCGCCGGCGTCTGCAGCCTGCAATCCTCTGCATTGCCCTGACCGCTCTTCCCTTCGTGCCGTGGACCATCCGCAACTACCGCATCTTCCACGTCTTCCAGCCCATCGCTCCCAAGCAGGCTACTGATCCGGGCGAACCCGCCCCGCTCCACTTCGAGCGTTGGTTCCGCACCTGGGGCGCCGACTTCACCGCCACGCAGGACGCCTATTGGAATTACCCGGAAGATGCGATCAACGTTGCCGATCTCCCCGCGCGTGCTTTTGATACCCCTTTGCAGCACGAGCAGACCGAGAAGCTGCTCCAACAGGCTGGCTACGAAGGCAAGCTGAATCCGCAGGTGGAAGCTGGCTTTGAGGCTCTGGCGCAGGAACGCATTGCGGCGCATCCTCTGCGCTATTACGTCTTGTTACCGATCGCGCGTCTGGTGAACATGCTGTTTCATCCGCGCACAGAGATGTTGCCCGTTGCCGAACGCTGGTGGCAATTTCGCCAGCATCCTGCGCAGACGATCTTCTCCCTGTTTTATGCAGCGCTAAATCTTGCTTACTTCTTCGCAGCCATCGCTGGCTTCCGCGGCGCATTGAAACGCGAAACGCTGCTCGCGTTATCGATGGCTGGATACATCGTTTTGCGATGCCTCCTTCTTCTTACCCTCGACAACTCCGAGCAGCGCTATACGCTGGAGTTTTTTCCGTTGCTGATCGTCTTCGCTGCTTGCATTTGGATGAATCCAGGTCAGCCGCCGAAGGGTTCATCCGCAGACGGCCCGTAGATACCCGGCACCTTCACATCCAACAACCGCAGATACACCGTCAACTGTCCGCGATGGTGAATCAGGTGGTTGAAGAACATAGAACGATAAAGCTGCAACCTCGGCGCGTCTGCAATCAACATGTCACCAAACAGCAGCTTCCAATGTTCCTGAAATTGCTCGTCTGATAGCCCAGCCAAAGCACTGCGAACCTTCTCGAACGCGTCCGTGGCAAGCTGCACGGCCTCTTCCGGAGTGGTGAAAACATACTTCGGGAACTTGTCCGTCTGCATGTTCATCTGCGGCGTTGTCAGAATCACATGACCGAAGTGCGCCAACCCCGCCACATGCGCGGCCAGCGTACCAAGTGTCATGGATTTGTCATGCGGCTTCCAGCCAGCTTTATCCGCAGGAACACGCTCCAGGACGCGGCGTGTGTTCGCCGCTTCCGAAGCAAAATCGGTCAGCAACACTTCTGCGATGGTCATATTGTCCCCGAGCTTCTGCCTTACATGCCGGTAACGTTATAACCGCAATCCACATACGTGATTTCGCCAGTGATGCCGCTGGCCAATGGCGACAGAAGGAATGCGGCAGTATTGCCCACTTCTACTGTTTCGACGTTGCGGTGCAACGGGGCGCGCTCTGTCACGGTATCCAGAATCTTGTTGAAGTCGCCAATGCCGCGCGCAGCCAGCGTCTTAATGGGGCCAGCGGAAATCGCGTTCACGCGAATGCCTTTCGGTCCCAGCGATGCCGCCAGGTAACGCACGGTGGCTTCCAACGCAGCCTTGGCCACGCCCATCACGTTGTAGTTCGGGAAGACCTTCTCGCTGCCATAGTAGGTCAGCGTCAGGATGCTGCCGCCCTCGTTCATGATCGGCGCCAGTGCACGCGAAACAGCTACAAGCGAGTACGCGCTCACATCCAGCGCAATGCGGAAGTCTTCACGCTTCGTCAGCAGGAAATCGCTCTTGATGGCATCCGGCGGCGCAAATGCAACCGAGTGCACGATGATATCCACTGTTCCGTAAGCCGCCTTCAACTCTTCCGCAACACGATCAATCTCAGCATCAATGGACACATCGCACTGGAAGCTCTTCGCATCCTTCAATTCCGGAATCAGTCCATCGGCTTCCTTCTTCAGACGCTCGTTCTGATAGCAGATAGCCACCTTCGCACCAGCATCGCTCAGCTTCTGCGCAATAGCCCATGCAATGGAACGTTTGTTCGCCAGTCCGAATACAACCGCGGTCTTACCCTGTAGATCAATCATTTCTTTCCCTCAGCTGTTAGCTTTTGGCTATTGGCTTGGTTTCGTCTCATCGACGTGTGTTCAAATCTTCAATCGTCCTGCTAAAAGCCAAGAGCTAATAGCTACGCAATCAGCCAGTCATACTGCTCATCCGTCAGCGGCACCACACTCAGCCGAAACTGCCGGAACATAATGCTGCCCTGAAACACGCCGGCATCACGAATCTCCGCAAGTGGCTTGGGGCGCTTCAGTCGCTTGCCTGCCTTCAGCTTTACGATTGGATTTTTCGGATCGGTCGCATCCACGCTTTGCACAATAGCCGTTCCCACAGCTTCTTTGCCAACGTTGGAGTGGTAAATGACGCAGTGTTCGCCCTTTTTCATGTTGCGAAGCGTCATGAGCGCCTGCGGATTCTTGATGCCGTCCCAAACGGTTTCGCCATCGCGCAGCAGGTCGTCGTAGGAATACTTGTCAGGTTCTGACTTCAGCAGATAGTTCATCGCGTCCCGTGGATGAGGATATCAGCCACGGGACGCAATGCGGGTGAAACAACAATCCCTGTTAAATGTGACAGGCAACCATGCCGCGTTTCTCCAGGTACCGCTGGTGGTACTCTTCCGCTTTCCAGAAGCTGGAGGCAGGTTCCACCGCGGTGACAATCGGACCGCGAAAGACACCAGCGGCATTCAGTTCGGCAATCTTGGCAATCGCTTCACGATGTTGTTCTTCATTGTGGGTGAAAATGACGCTGCGATATTGCGTACCCCAATCCGGACCCTGCCGGTTGAGCTGCGTGGGGTCGTGCAGCGCAAAAAAATGATCGAGCAACGCGTCATAACTCACGCGGCTGGGATCGAAGGTGACCTCTACCACCTCCGCATGGCCCGTCTGATCGGTACAGACGTCCTTATAAGTTGGGTTGTCTAAAGTGCCACCCTCATATCCAACGGCCGTTTCCAAAACCCCGGAAATCTCTGCCAAACGGGCTTCTACGCCCCAGAAACAACCTGCTGCAAATGTTGCTTTTGCCTTTGCCACTACTTTTTTACCTCCTGCCCCGGTGACCACCCGCAGGCAGTTCCTGAGCACACGCATTTTGATGCCTGAAGGACGTATTTGTCACCCCCGGGGAACATGAAAAGTCGATGACCGCACGGACGTCTCAGACCTGCTAAGGTGAGCAGTGCAGGAATTCGGAAACGATTCCCGGAGGCAAATTCCATTGAACCGGCGCAACTTTATTGCAAGTGCGGCAGCAGCCGCAGGCATGGCATCCATGACATCTGAATCCCTTCACGCAGCGGCGGAAACCGTAAAGGCTCCCACCGAGTTCTACCAATTGCGCCGCTACGGCCTTCGCAATGGTCCACAGCCCATGCTGATGCAGGATTACCTTCAGCACGCCCTGATTCCGGCATTGAACCGCATGGGCATCGCGAAGGTGGGAACATTCGCTCTCTCCATCGGCCCTGAGACCCCTACCTACTACGCGCTCATCCCATCCACTTCCGCAGAGCAACTGCTGACCCTGGATTTGCTGCTGGCGGATGATGCCGAGTTTGCAAAGGCTGCGACTGCATTCTGGACTGCTCCTGCTACGGCACCCGCTTTCCAGCGTTCAGAAGTACGTATGCTGTCTGCTTTTGGCGGCTTTCCAAAGCTCGTCGCGCCCAAGCCCGGCAAGCGCATGTTCCAGCTCCGCACGTACGAGAGCCCCAGCATGGCGGCTCACATGAAGAAAGTGGAGATGTTTGAAACAGCGGAAATCGGCATCTTCCAGCGTACCGGACTCACTCCCGTCTTCTTTGCGCATGACCTGACCGGCGAACGTCTGCCCAGCCTGACTTATATGCTCACCTTTACCGACGTAGCGGAATTGAATGAGCACTGGTCCGTCTTCGGCAAAGATCCTGACTGGAAGGTGCTATCGCACAAGCCCGGTTACACCGATCCGGAGATCGTCAGCAACATCACGAACCTCTATTTGAACCCGCTAGCAAGCTCGCAGATTTAATCTGTTCACATAGCAATTACAGGCTGCATCCTATCGATGCAGCCTGTACGCTTTTTAAGCGTCTAACTCACTGAGATGAAGTACGTTTCCATCTGCACGCTGATTGCCCTGTCGCTATTGCCTCGCGCGCAACTGTATGCGCAGGGTTCCGCGCCATTGCAGCGTGAAACCTCGCCCGGTGAAGGATTGCATCGCACACGTCTTTACCTGAAGGACGGCACCTTTCAGGTAGTGCTCTCATACACGATCAAGGGCGACTACGTGTATTACCTCTCGGCGGAGCGTGGAGCCCAACAGGAAGCCATTCCCGTTCGCTTAGTCGACCTGGACGCAACACACCAATGGGAACAGCGTGCTGACGCTCAACGCAATGGCGTTCCCGCCGTGCAGATTGATCCTGAGTTAGCCAAAGAAGAAGCAGACCGCGCCGCACGCACACCGGAAGTCGCCAAAGACCTGCATCTGCCAGAGTCCGATTCCGTTCTCGCGCTGGACACGTATCATGGCCAGCCGCAACTCGCCATCCTGCAGCAGACCGATGGCGAATTGAACCGGCAGACAGCGCACAACATCCTGCGCCAGACCATCAATCCTCTCTCACACGCGCATCAGCTCATCGAGATCAAAGGCCAGAGTGCACCGGTGCAACTCCATGTGAATGATCCCGAGTTTTACGTCCGTATGGATGACGATGACCCGACGTACAACGGAGGCGGAGCCTTCCACGTGGACACCGAAAACAACGGTGGCCGCAAGGTGGATACACCGTCACCCAAGAGCCAGTACGTCATCGTGGCCGTTGATGTGCGCCGCGACGTTCGTGTGGTCACCAGCTTCTCCATCGGCCTTCTCGGAAGCGCGAAACAGCAGGCAGACATCGTGGAAACTACTACGTCACTGCTGCCCGGAGGTCACTGGCTGAAGATCGTCGCGAAGCAGCCGCTTCGCATGGGCGAATACGCTCTGATGGAAGTGATCGACGAGAAGACCGTGAACACCGGTGTATGGGACTTTGGCGTGCATCCCATGGCGCCGGCTAATCGCGATGCGATCCTGCCGGAAGCGCGACGTGCTCCCGTGCTGGCGCCGCGACGCTCCTTACCTTAGATTCTCGTAGATTCAGTTCGCCGTCCTTCATGATGGAACCCAGGCCCGCGATAGCAAGATTGTCACGCGTCGTTCCCTTCACGTGATACATCATGTCGTCTGCAGCCTTGATGATGCCCTCCACGGTAAGCGCATCGTCTGGATACGTTGCCATACCGAACGACCCACGAAGGCGCAACGAAAGCCCTTTGTCTTCCAGGAACGACCGCTCACGCAGTGCGCGGAAGAGCCGCATCGCCATCTCACGTCCCTGCAGCCGATCGTGGTTGGGAAGCAGCACGACAAACTCGTCGCCACCGTAGCGAAACGCTGGCATATCCGGTCCGATCACGCCACGAATCATCTCGCCCATCTCGGCCAGCAGACGGCTACCCACCAGATGCCCGTGTGTATCGTTGACGCTCTTGAAGTGGTCCAGATCCATGAACAGCAGACTGAACGGTGCTTTGTCTGTTCGGGAAAGCTGTTCTTCCAACAGCGTGTACAAATGACGCGCATTGAATAGACCAGTGCAATCATCCGTAATGGACAGCAGATGAATGCGCTTCATGTCGGCAGCGTTACGAATCGCAATAGCGCTGAAATCGCACAACACACGCAAGAACTGAATGGAAAAGTCACTCAGCAGATCCACCTTGCTGTTCAGCAATTGGATCACGCCCAGCACACCTTCAGAAGAGCGTACCGGAACGCAGGCGATCGACTGAATGTTCAATGAAGGATTGCGTTTCGAAAAGTCCTGCCATTGCGGATCGATCGTCGTGTCGGGAACCACAATCGGGTTTCCCGTCGACGCCACCCACCCGGCAACGCCTTCTCCCATAGGAACGCGCAAACCGCGCAGACTGTTTGAATCTTCACCCGCCGCGATGGCATAAAACAGGTCATTCTTTTCTTTATCCACCAACATCATGGACCATCGCTCAGGCTGGAAGACCTGGGCCATCTTGGTCATGACGGTGGTAAGGACAATCTCCAACTCAAGCGTGGACGTCAGCGCCCGCGCTACATCATGGAACAGCCGCGTATAGTCCTGCTGCCATGCCTGCGCAAACTCGAGTTCGAGGTCTTTCTGAGATTTTCTTCGTATCATCCTGGGCCTGGGTGTACTGCTCTATGGATTTCCCTTAGCCGCGTTTCACCGCGCAACACAATTGTTCAATGAGTAAAACACGCACCACCGTCTCAGTGAAATGACATGAATTGGAAAACTCACTGCGCACTGCAGATCATCCGCCGATCTGCACCATGGAACGTGATGGTTTTGCAAATCCTGATTCGCCAATATGGTGTCGCTCTTCTTTTCCTCGCACCACACTTCGAATGTACGCCTCTAATTCCGCGCCCGCGACTCCGTCTTGTATCTTCTCGTGGAGATCGTGATCTACCTGTGAGAACAGGCACGTTCTCAGCTTGCCATCACTGGTCAAACGCAGTCGCGAACAGTGTCCGCAGAACGGCCGTGACACCGGCGCAATAATCCCGATCTCTCCGCGACCATCAGCAAATCCATAACGGCGCGCTGTCTCGCTGGCGCTATTGGGAGACAACGGAATCAGGGGCCACACTGCACCCAGCCGCTCCAGGATTTCAGCCTCAGTCACCACTGCATCGCGAGACCACGTACGATCTTCTTCCAGCGGCATGAACTCAATAAATCGCAGAACCACATTCTCGCGGCGTGCGAACTCACCGAACGCTTCCACCTGATCGTCGTTCCAACCGCGCAGCAAAACGCAATTCACTTTTACCGGCGCCAGTCCGGCATCCTGCGCCGCATGAATGCCGTCAAGAACGCGCCCAAAGGCACGCGGCACCCGTGTCACTCGTGCGAATGTCGCCTCATCCACCGCATCCATGCTCACCGTAATGCGGTCGAGTCCAGCCTGCTTCAGGTCTTTCGCGATCGGCGCCAACGAGTGACCGTTGGTTGTCAATGCAATATCCAGCGGACCGCCATCGCCGGTCGGCAGCCCCTTATCATCGAAGGCTCGACGCATCGAACGTATGCTGCGGATAAGTTCTGGCAGATCCGTTCGTAACAGCGGTTCACCGCCCGTCAGCCGGATCTTCTCCACTCCCAGCCCAACCAGCACCTGCACCATGTGCGCGTAATCCGCTAGCTGCAGTTCCGAATAGCCACCGACGAAATCCCCTGTCCGACAGTAAACACAGCGATAGTTGCAACGGTCCGTTACCGCGACTCGCAGATCGGTGATGGCTCTTCCGAAGCTGTCGCGCAAACGCCCTTCTGCACCCAAAGGCGGGGGCACTGTCGCTATCTCCGGAATGATCTGCGCTACGGCCACGGTGGATTTATCCCGACTAGGAAACTTCATTCAAAAAGCAAACCCGTGCCGAAGCACGGGCCGCCAAAGTCATTGGAGGAAACAGCCTAGTAGCTGGTGAACTCGTGGAATCCACGGCGCAGGCTGATTCCCCTCAGCAGGCACACAATCGACACGGTGCCGGTAATGCAGGCCCAGTAAAAGATCGGGTGCGACCATCCTGGCGACTGCGCCAGATCCTGTCCAACCCACAGAACGCTCACCAGAGCCGTCACAATTGCCGTCTGCAGACCGATGATCAGCAGCAGGTGACCGCGGCGGCGGCGGCGGTCCAGCGCTTCAACTTCTTCCGTGGTCAGGTGGCGCTCGGAAACGACAACAGGTGCGTGGCTCATCGGAACTTGGTTCTCCTGCGGAAATCTACATGGTTATTACACCACATCCGGTGCAATGCGTCTTGCAAAACTGCTATTACCTAGTCGATAAACGCCATGGTCTTGATCCCGGCGATTTCAAACCGCTTCCGGCAGCGCGGATTCGTACAGTTTGCCGTGTCATCCCTCAGCACCATGTAGTTCTGGGCCTTGGCAAAGCGGGCGCGGTCCCGATCATCGGCACGTCCTGATAACTGTCGCTTTTTTCTCCGAACCAACCAGTTCAACTGGTATTCCCCGGCAACTCCGCACTTCGAGCAAACCAGCGTATGTGTCCGCGGCTCCGTTCGTTCATCAAAAAAATCGCGCTCTTCCATGCGGTCCTCCCCTACGGCGAATAAAAAATCGATTCACCATGAAGGAGCATAATCCTTTCATCCTGCAGAGTGCATCTTTGTTATGAGAGACATCGATGAGTAAGGCCAAGAAAGAAGTTTTCTCCACCACGAAAGCGGTCAAGGCAAATGCGCGTGAACGCGTTGGTACGCCGCCACCGGAAATAGTTCTGCCCGACGACAAGACGCGCTCCCAGCGACGTACGTCCAAGCACAAAGAAACGCTGCAGAAGCTTCTGCAGCGGGAGGAAGAAGCATGAGATCGACCATGATTGCCGCCGTTGCCGTAACCCTGTTTGCCGCTACGTCTTTTGCGCAGGTCAGCCAGACGCTGTCCATCAACAAGGACAACCGCAGCATCACCGTCAGCGCCACCGACAGCGCCTATGCCATGGCCGATCAAGCCGTCGTCAACATTGGCTATCAGGCCTATGGCGAAGATGAGCAAAGCGCCTATGCCGAAGGCTCGCGCCGCTCCAATGCCATCAGCGATGCGCTGGCTGCAGCGCATATTCCTGCCGACACCATTGAAAGCCAGGACCAGAACCTGCAGCCGCTCAATGAATATGAGTTGAAGAACCTTCCCGCGTCGCTGAAGAACATGAAGTTCCGCATTACGCAGAGCTGGACCGTCCGCACCACACCGAACGACGCTGCCCACGTGCTCGACGTCGCAGTGAAGGCTGGCGCCAACCAGAGCGGCAGCATCGGCTGGGAGATGAAGGATCCGGCAACACTTGAAGCCGCAGCGTCGGCCAAGGCCCTCGCTCATGCACAAGCCATCGCCGCACGCATGGCAGAAGGTCTGCATATCAAAGTCGGCACGCTGCTCTACGCCTCCAACCAGCCGCAGGAAACGGTGGTACGCCCCGTGATGGCAATGCGTGCCATGGCTGCACCGATGGCCAAAGACGTGCGTCCGCTCAGCATCTCCAATCGTCGCGTAGAGCGTTCCTCTACTGTGTTCGCGATCTTCGCAATCGAATAGAACCACACAAAAATAAGAAGCCCCGGAGCAACTCCGGGGCTTCTTATTTGCACACCGATTTAACCAACCGGCCACCGACTTACGGGCTTATCCCCAACGGCTTCCGGTATGTACTTCGCCGTGATGCGATGCAACGCGTCCAGGTCCTGCGTTACGCCTTTTGCTGTGTTGATAATGTTGCGATCCTTCGTCCACCGCTCATACCAACTACACGCTTCAAACGTATCGTTCTGTTCTTTCCGCCACGTCTGCGAAACACCACGATAGTGCTGCAGTGTCGCATCTGCCGCTCGATCCTCTGCCAAATTCACCATCTGATAAGGATCACGGCGATTGTTGAACAGCAGTTCCTTGCCGTCTTTGCGGTAGACCGCATAGGTGTATTCGTTATCGCGAAGCGCCCGCCATTCCGAACCATCAGTCCACGCAGCAGTCGCTCCCATGCCCTGCATATGCGCAACGTCCTTCACGCCAGATTTGCCTTGCAATAAAGCCGCACTCAAATCCTGACCTTCAACCGTTTCGGGAATGGGCAAGCCCATCATCGACAGTAGAGTCGGCATAATGTCTGGCGTACACAACGGCACATCCGTCACAGACTTCTTCGCGATTTTCTTCGGCCATCGCACCAGAAACGGAATACGCGCAGCCTCTTCATAAAAAATCAGCTTCGCCTGACGCCCATGCGAACCGAACATCTCACCGTGGTCAGAGGTAAAGACGAAAATAGTATCGTCTGCGATACCAGCCGCCTCTACCGCTCGTATCAGTCGTCCGAGATTAGCATCCAGACTCGCCGTCTGCGCATAGTAGGTGCGCATCCAGTCATGAACGTTCTTTTCGAAATCCTTCGGCAACTTCTGCCACGCATCGCAGTACGGATCTTCTTTCGTCGAGTAATTCGGTGACAGCGGAATATTTACATCGCGGAACTGCTCGCTCCACTTTGGATCAACATTATCCAAACCCCACGGATAATGTGGTGGCCCCCACGAAAGAAACAGCGCAAACGGCTCATCGCCGTGCGCGTGTCGCTTCACATAATCAATCGCCATATCCGTCTGCCCATCCGGCTCATATCCCTGCCGGATATGTGGCTCCGCGTTATTCAGAAAATACGGCGAGTGGAAATAATAATGATTGAAGTTATAAGCCGCCCATTCGCCATCAAAACCCAGACGATACGGCCCTGGCGGCGTGAATCCGTTCTTTATCAGGTTGTGATGCCCAAGCTGGTTGGCCCATAAGTGCCACTTACCGATATAGCCAGTCTTATAACCGCCCTGCGTCAACACATGACCAAAGCACTTATGTTCGGGACTAAGCCGAATCTCATTGATGACCATGCCCGTGCTCGACTGATACTTCCCGGTCATCAACGAAGCACGGTAGGGTGCGCATACCGGTGTGGAGGCCACTGCCTGATGCACGTTGCAGCTTTCTGCGGCAAGTTTGTCCATGTTCGGCGTACGCGCATACTCATCGCCAGCATAGCCGCAGGACTGATACCGCAACTGGTCGGCAAATACGTAGATCAGGTTCGGCTTCCGCGGCCCCTTGGCCAGCGGAGCGCCGTGTGCCCCAACACTTGCGGCGCCTACAGCCGCGCCCAAACCGGATACGAATTCGCGTCGATTCATCCCGCTTCTAGTCTCCATCCTCAAACGTCACCATCTTATCGTTGCGAAATCAGCAGATGAAACAGAACCGGACAAAGGCGTATAACGGTTGAGCGCAGCACAGGGAGCCAGCCGATGACCACCGCCACAGTGCAGGAACCACAACAAGACACACAGGCCCACCCAGAGATTCCCCGCCCCATGCCTGAGGCCGAAGCCATCTATCGACGTTGGCTGGCTCATTTAAACGCGGAATTCTCACGCAATACCAACTGTGTACGCCGCAGCGAAATCGTCCGGGACGAATTGCACATGCTCATCCTCGGTCGACCCCACGGCGGCCGTATGAATGCTGCCCTCATCAGCGAACTTCCCATGTCCGTGCTCGCCGAATCCATTGATCCGCGCAACGTAACGCTGCCCGCCGAAATGGAAGACGATCTGGATCGCGTTCGTTTCAACCCCATCAAGCCGCTCATCTGGTTCTGGCGAGGATTTGACCGCACCGTGCTGGGGCAGAATCTGTGGCTGGGTCTCCGCTTCCGCTCCATGCTGGGCCACCACATCTTTGCAGGCCTTGGCACAAACGTTCGCTTTTATCGCGACGTTGTATTTGAGCGGGGCTACACACTCACGTTTGCGGACAATACCACCGTCCGCCCCGGAACCCGCATTGACGATCACCAGCCGACCACTTTGAGCGGCATCGTCTCGTAAGCCCTTCTTTCTGTTCGCCGGAGCCGGTGGCGTTGCCATCGGCTTCTTTCATGCCATTTAGCCACCAAGCGAAAACCGTTACACTGGAATCGCGCCAGATGGAACGGACAGATCCCCTTTTTCGCCGCAAACGGTCCTTCATCGCCGAAGGCCAGACCAAGGAGCAGATGCTACGCACGCTGGTCTGTTCGGACGCGCCGGAACAGGCGCTCCGTTACCACGGTTTCGTCTGCATCGCTGGGGTGGATGAAGTAGGTCGCGGCGCACTTTTCGGCCCCGTCGTCGCCGGTGCGGTTGTCCTCCCAGAACGCACCACGCGCCTGCAGAAACTCGGTCTCCGCGACTCAAAACAACTTACCCGCGAAGAGCGCGAGAAGCTGCGCAAGGAAATCGTGAAGTGTGCCATCGCTTACGCCGTCGCGGAAGTCGATGCCGAAACCATTGACCGCATCAACATCTATCAGGCGTCGCGCCTGGCGATGCGACTCGCAGTGGATGCACTCGGATGCTCGCCAGATCATCTACTCATCGACGCCATGCGCATTGACCATCCCAGCGCGCAAACCAAACTCATCTACGGCGATTCCCTCTCTATTTCCATTGCCGCTGCCAGCGTCCTTGCCAAAGTACATCGCGACGCTTTGATGTGCGCAATGCACCTTGACCATCCGCAGTATGGCCTGGACTCGCACAAGGGATACGCCACACCGGAACACCGCCGCGCTCTCGAAGAACATGGCCCCACCAAGTGGCATCGCCGCTCCTTTGCGCCCGTCGCGAAGTTTTTCGGCGACGACGCGCTGGAAGGCGCCATTGCCACCACCGGCCTGCTCTTTGACGACGCCGAATTTGCAGAGGAGATGGAACCATGCCAAAGCGCCTGATGTGCGTGATCGCACACCCAGACGATGAATGCTTCGCCTTTGGAGGCGCTCTTGCACTTGCCGCAAACGCAGGCTGGGAAACCTACGTTATCTGCCTCACTGACGGGCAGGCTGCGACGAATCGCGGTGCCTCCAGCAACGGTACTGATCTTGGCCGCATGCGTCGCGATGAATTTGCGCGCAGCTGCGATGTCCTTGGCGTAACAAAGCACGAACTGATGGACTATCACGACGGCAAACTCGAAACCGTTCCGTTGATCGACGCGGCAAAGCGTCTCGTAGAACGCATGCGCACATGGAAGCCGAACGTAGTACTTACCTTCGGCCTCGACGGCTCATTGAACGTCCACGCAGACCACACAGCCGTCTGCGCTTTCACCTCTGCTGCTTTCCATTGGTCAGCGCGCTCCAAGCGCTTTCCAGAACTTGGCCTGGAACCATGGGTGGCGCAGCGTCTCTATCACCAAAGCACGGACTTCACACTTCCAGACCGCGAACCACAGCAGCCTGCGCCATGGACAGTAGAGCTTGATGTCTCATCCGTAAAGCAACGCAAGTACGAAGCCTTTGAGCAGCACACCTCGCAACTCCCTGTTCTGGAGAAGGTGCGTCCCTTCTGGGAAAAACATGGTCATCGCGAGCTATACACTCTAGCCGCCGCAAACGATCCGCAAGCTGCGACGATTACGCACAGCCTGATCGAAGGCATCAACTAAACAATCCATACGAACCTCAGCCGTCATTCTGAGTAGCAAAGCGACGAAGAATCTCTACGATGCTGACGGCACTGATGCACTCCAAAGCTTTCTAGCAAAGAACCCTTCCGCAGAATCGGCAACCAGAAAGCATCGGGATTCTTCGCTTCTCTCAGAATGACAAGCGAAGAATCATGCCGCAGCAAGCTTTCGCCGCGTAGCTAGCCGTTCCTGCAACCACTTCGTAGCAGGCCGAGCCAGCAGCATTACCGCAAGCACCACCGTATCTTTCATCGGCGCACGATTCCCTGCCTTCACCAGCCACCAGTAATGAACGATGCCAAGCACCGCTGCGCCATACACCGTGCGATGCAGCGTCTGCCAGGACTTGCCGCCCATCTTGCGCAACACCCACTGCGGCGACGTCACTGCGAGCGACAGCAAGATCACATACGCGAGCATGCCCACCTGGATGAAGCGACGCTTCTGAATGTCCTCCACCATCGTCGGCCACACAGCCTTCCAGTCCGCGACAATGGTGTGTAGATCGCCTGCGCGCAGCGCCGTGAATGCGCCCGGAAGATCAAAGCCTGAGAACAGCAGCACATATGTCAGCAGGTGCAACGTCGCCCAGAAAAAAGCCCATAGCCCCAGCATTCGACGAAAACGGATCAGCCATGCCAGCGTCGGCGAAAGTCTGCGCAATGGCGTTACCGCCAACGAAGCCAACAGCATGTACACGGTCCAGTCACCCGTCTCATGCGTGAGCGTATTCACCGGATCGGCGCCTAGATTGTTCGTCTGGAACTGCCAGATGATTCCCGCCACCGGCACCAGCGCAGCGAGAAACACAAGTACTTTCAGAATGCGAATCGTGCGATTGGACATGCGTCAGAAATACCGGTTCAGATCCATGCCGTTATACAGGCTGGCGACTTCGTTGCCATAACCATTAAACGGCAGCGTCGCAATCGTTTTGGGAAAGACGCTGGTATCAATGCGTCGTTCATGTGCCTGGCTCCAACGCGGATGGTTGTGAGTTGGATTCACATTCGAATAGAACCCGTATTCGTTTGAAGCCATGTCATTCCACGTGGTCTCTGGCTGCTTATCCGTAAAGCGAATCTTCACAATCGACTTCGCAGACTTGAACCCATACTTCCACGGCACAATCACGCGAACGGGTGCGCCCTGCTGATTCTCCAACGTCTGTCCGTAAGAACCAAACGTCAACAATGCCAACGGATGCATCGCCTCATCCATCCGCAAACCTTCCTTGTACGGCCAGTCGAAACCACCAGGCAATTCCATCTGCGAGCGATCCGCCAGCGATGTGAACTCCACAAACTTCGCCTGTGGCTTGGGGTCGGCAAACTTGATCAGCTCTGCCAGCGGATAACCCACCCACGGAATGATCATGCTCCACGCCTCCACACAGCGGAAGCGATACGTGCGGTCTTCCAGGGGCTTGAACTTCAACAACGAATCGATGTCTACAGTCTTCGGATTATTGCAAAGCCCCTCAATCTTGATGGTCCATGGCCGCACACGCAGCTTGCCGGCGTTCGCCTTGGGATCGCCCTTGTCCGTACCAAACTCGTAGAAGTTGTTGTAGCTGGTCGCCTTGCCTGCAGGAGTAACCGCATCGCTTACGGGCGGGAACTTGCCGGGGACTGTGACCAGCTTGCTCGACGCTTCCACAGCAGGCGTATAGAGCGGTGGCATCTTCTTATGCCACTCGTAGGCAACGCCCGCCGCAGCCAATCCTCCAAAGATGAGGTTGCGGCGATTGAGGAACTTCTCACGCGGCGTAATGTCAGACGACTTGAATTCCGGTGCTTTGCCAATCAGCATAGCGTCCCCTTCCGATACGGCTCACCACAATGCAGCCCCCATCATATGACGCTGTAATCACTGGAATGCATCTCAATTCGTTTGCACGAAAGATATTCGTGCGAAAGACTGAAAGAACAAACCGTATGGCATGAAAGGTGGTTAAGGGAATGGCAATATCGGCAGCGCGCGAGGCAGTGTTACGACAGGCAGCAGACTATCTCCTGACAGCGCGGCGCACAGCCACCCCCATCCCCGCCCTTCCCGAGGTCGTCGTACCCGCCACCGAGGAAGAATCCTTCGCCATTCAGGACATCCTGGCTGCAGCCTTCGCGCCCATCGGCGGATGGAAGGTCGGCGCGGCATCGCCGGAAGGTGTCCCGTTCTTTTGCCCGCTGCCCGCAGCGTGGATGGGTACAAACGGCACAGTCTTTCGTGGCATGACGCATCGCCTGCGCGGCATTGAGGCGGAAATCGCCTTCCGCGTGGGTACCGCACTTCCGCCGCGTTCCACGCCTTACACGCGGGAAGAAGTCATTGCCGCCATGGACGGTGCCTACCCAGCCATTGAAGTGCTTGAATCCTCTTACGTTGACCCGCTCGCCCTGCCTCGCGAACAGATGCTGGCGGACCTGGCCATCCACGGCGGATTTGTCGCCGGTCCCCGCATTTCCGGCTGGCAGGAGATTGACTGGTCGCAGGAACATGTCGTCGTCACGGCGGATGGAGTGGTACGCATTGAAAATACCGGCTCCAACCCCGGCGGCACGGACCTCGTCCGCCTGCTGGTCTATTTGGCAAATGAAGGTGCGGCGCGCACGGGCGGCCTTAAAGCAGGCGACTGGATCACTACAGGCAGTTGGACCGGCGTCACCTGGACCTCAGAAGGTGCCGAAGTCGTCGTCCGTTTCAACAACGCAGGCACCGTAGGCCTCCAGTTCGAACGCGTGATTCTCTAGCACGCATTAACTTTTCGGTTAATCATCAATCCATAACTGCATTGACATTGATGCAGTAAAGAGACATCCTGCCTGTGCCCGAACGGAATCAGACAACTGAGGAGTCTTTCGCAATGGCGCGTCCCTACTGGTCAGGAACCATACAGATTTCGCTGGTGCAGTTTGCGGTAAAGTTCTTCGTCGCCACCGAAGCCAAAAGCCAGATCCGCTTTCACCAGGTCAGCCGCTCCACAGGCGAGCGTGTACGCCACCAGAAGGTGCTGGAATCCACCATGGAAAATGGCGACGAAGAGATGTCCGAACAAGCCGCCACCGTGGGCAAGGACGACATCGTCAAGGGCTACGAATACACCAAGGGCAAGTACGTCCTCATTGAGCCCAGCGAAATCGCCAACCTGCGGGTGCCTTCCAAACACAACATTGCCGTGGAACAGTTCGTAGACGAAAGCGAAATTGACCCCGCCTTCTTTGAAAAACCATACTTCGTTGCACCTGACGGCGATGCACAGGCAGAAGCCTTCGCGGTAGTACGCGAGGCGATGCAGAAGGCAGGCAAAGTTGCTCTTGGCAAGATCGCATTCGGTGGTCGCGAACACATCGTCGCCCTCATGGCCAGCAAGGACGATGAAGGCCGCGGACTGATGGCCTACACCATGCGTTACTCCGAAGAACTGCGCGATGCAAAGGAATACTTCTCGGACATTCCGAAAGTAGCTGTAGATGAGGATCAGCTCGAACTTGCAGAGCAATTGATCAAGAAGAAGACCGCAAAGTTCGATCCGAAGAAGTACAAAGACGGGTACGAAGGCGCGTTGAAGGAGCTGGTTGACGCGAAGATTCACAATGAGCCCATCCCAGTGGAAGAACCACAGCCCAAACGCGCGAAGGTTATCAACCTGATGGACGCTCTGCGCAGTTCCCTCTCAGGCAAAGCCACCGACGAGGGCGAAAACACGCCGCCTCCGGGCAAGAAGTCTTCGAAGAAAGAACCCGCCAAGAAGCGTTCCAACGTCGCAGAAATGCCGAAACGCGAACAGGCGACCGAAACGCATCGCAAGAAGGCCTCTGCAAGTGCAAAACCGGCGAAGACAGCGCGGCGCAAGTCGGCTTAGCCAATTGGGAAACAGAAATGCGAAAAGGCGCGGCGAATCAGGCCGCGCCTTCGCCGCTTGCAGGCATCTGTTCTTTGCAGAAGGACGTGAGGCATGGCGACAAAGAAGGCAGCCAAGAAAACCGCTTCGAAGAAACAGGCAAAGCCAACCGCAGGCGATGCCGTTGATGAACAGCTTGCGCGCTACCGTTCCATGCGCGACTTTTCCGTAACCGAGGAACCAAGCGGCAAGCAGAAATCGACTTCTGTAGCCTCACTCCCTTTCGTTATCCAGAAGCACGCCGCCACACGCCTGCATTACGACTTTCGCCTCGGATGGAATGGAGTACTAAAAAGCTGGGCCGTCGCCAAAGGCCCCAGCTACGTCGTCGCCGATAAACGTCTCGCCGTGCAAGTGGAAGATCACCCCATGGAATATGGCGGCTTCGAAGGCATCATCCCACGCGGCCAGTACGGCGGCGGCACCGTCATGGTGTGGGATCAGGGCACATGGGAGCCGCACGTCGACGTGGACGAGGGTCTGCGCAAAGGCTCATTGAAATTCGCTCTGAACGGCACGAAGATGCACGGCAACTGGACGCTCGTTCGCATGGGTGGCAAGGCTGCACAGGAATCAAAACCAAACTGGCTGCTGATCAAGGAACACGACGAATACGAGCGCACGACCAATGACCCCGCCATCACCGAAGAGATGCCAGACTCAGCCGTGACGGGCCGTTCCCTCCAGCAGATCGCAGAAGCGAGCACTCATGTTTGGAACTCGAAGGAAACCGCTACCGAAGGACAGGCGTGGTATCGCCAACGTGCGCATGATGCAGACGCAGCATCACGCGGCACAACAAAAACCTCATCTGCCAAGAAAGCAGCACCATTCAATAACAGTTCTTTAGCAAAACTACCCAAAGAAAAACTGCCAGACTTCATCAAGCCGCAACTCGCACAAGAGGCCACCGCACCACCGTCCGGCACCGAATGGCTGCATGAAATTAAGCTCGACGGCTATCGCATGCAAGCCCGCAAACAAGGAACGCATGTACAGTTATTCACCCGCAGTGGCCTCGATTGGACACATCGCATGAAAGCGGTTGCGGAAGCGATTCAGGCGCTGCCGGTGCAGGACGCCATCCTCGATGGTGAAGTAGTTGTCCTTGATGCAAAGGGCATCTCCAGCTTCGCGCATCTTCAGGCCTCCTTCGAAAACAATGAGAAACATCCACTCACATACTTCGTCTTTGACTTGCTCCACCTCAACGGCCACAACACGCGAGAACTCCCGCTGAAGGAACGCAAACGCCTTCTCCGCTCCATGCTTTCGGATAGCGATGACACCTTGCATTTGAGCGAAGACATCGCAGGCGACGGAGCAAAGATCTTCCGCTCCGCCTGCGAACTTCACGCGGAAGGCATCATCTCGAAGAAAGCAGACGCAGCCTATCACTCCGGTCGCAATGCTCTCTGGCTCAAATCAAAGTGCGTGTTAGAACAGGAATTTGTCATCGGCGGCTGGGTGGATTTATCCAACGGCAGCCGCGGCGTCGGCTCCCTACTCCTCGGCTACTACGACGACAATGGCAAACTCATCTACGCAGGCCGCACGGGCACTGGTTTCACGCATAAGACGCACAAACTACTCCGTGACAAGCTCGACGCCATCGAAACCAAGTCCAATCCCTTCGTTGCCATTGATGCCGCAGGTCGCAAGGACGCGCATTGGGTCAAGCCTCAACTCGTAGCGCAGGTTCGCTTCGCCACATGGACCGCTGACAATCTCGTGCGACAGGCCGCCTTCCAGGGGCTTCGCGAAGACAAACCCGCGAAAGAAGTCCATCGCGAAATGGGACCGCCGTCCGCAAAACACAAATCTGCGTCGACCACGGACACGAAGAAAGACGTACAGACACTGCTCGAACCTGAGGAAGACGTAAAGGCAAAAGCAAAATCCGCAAAGGTGGTCTCCATCGATTCCAAGCGAGCCAAGCGCACGACAGATCACGCGACAAACACCGCGCCGAACCTGCGGCTAACGCATCCTGACAAAGTCGTTGACCCCGAAAGCGGCGTCACCAAACGAGAACTCATGGATTACCTACGGGCCGTTTCGGAAGAGATGTTGCCGCATATTGCAGACCGTCCGTTAAGCCTCGTGCGTTGTCCGGAAGGCTCCGCACATCAGTGCTTCTATCAGAAACACGTCAATCACATGCTGCCCGCGGGCGT
>NZ_JAEDXV010000031.1:0-46741 GCF_036877645.1 Terriglobus sp. ADX1 | reverse complement strand
GCAACGCGTCGTGAAACAACTTCTTGCAACACTCCTGCTGGCGGCAACTCCGCTGGCAGCAGTTCGTCCCACACCGGCACAGGAACGCAAGCCGATGGTGGTGGTCATCAGCCTGGACGCATTTGGTGCGCCCTTACTGCACGATCCGTGGCTACCCACGCCAACATTGCACAGCCTGATGCAGTCCGGTGCATGGGCCACCAGCATGCAGCCCGTAAATCCAACGGTCACCTGGCCCAACCACACCGCCATGGTCACCGGCGTTACGCCCGCAAAGCATGGCCTCATCGCCAACGGCCTCATCCACGGCCAGCGCACCGGCGGCCCCATCGGCGTGGAGTTCCACGCAGACAAGTCAAAGCTGGTGCATGTGCCCACCGTCTATGACGAAGCCAAAGCCAAGGGCCTCGTCACGGCAGAGATGGATTGGGTCGCCGTAGAAAACGCAGGCATCGACTACAGCTTCTTTGAACAGCCCGTGGAATCCAGCAAGCTGATTCAGGAAATGATTGCCTCCGGCGATCTAAAACCCGAAGAGCTGAAGAACTTCAATCACGGCCCATCGCAGCCCTACCGCGATCGCCTGTATACACGTGCTGCAGTCTATGCCATCAAGCATCACCACCCGAGCCTGACGCTGCTGCACCTGCTGACGTTGGACGGCACAGAACACGCTTACGGTTACAAGACACAGGCAGGCGATAACGGCGTGGCCTTTCTTGACGATCAGGTGAAGGAAGTCGTCAACGCCGTGCGCGAAGCGGGCGATCTTGATCGCACCACCTTCCTCATCGTCAGCGACCACGGCCAGTCCAGCGTGCACCACACTGTTGACCCAAATACGGTGCTGAAGAACGCAGGCATTCAACCCAGTGAGGCAGCCGCACTCGCTGAAGGCGGAGCCACGTATATCTACGAGACACACGCGAACGCCGCGTTAACAGAGAAGATCAAGGCCGCCTTCGCTGCCAGCCCTGCTACGGACACTATCCCCAGCGAGAGCGAAATGGTCGCACAGGGATGGCCGCGTCCTGCCAACAACGACACCGCGCCAGACGTCATCGTCTACGCCAAAGAAGATTGGAAGTTTGGTGGTGTAAGACCGAATGCTCCCAGCCCTGAACCGCAGACTGGCGCACACGGCTACCCCAACACGCGTCCACTCATGCAGGAGATCTTCATCGCCAGCGGTGCAGCCATCAAACCACACGCAGGGGAGCAGCCATCGTTCCCCAATCTTGATGTGGCCGCGACCATCGCAAAGATTCTCGGCCTCTCCTACAGCAACATGGACGGCAAACCGCTAACCACCATCCTGAAGTAAGCGCGATGGCGGGCGTTGTCGAACGGCGCCCGCCATCAACGCATCAATCCACGCGCAGAATCAGGCACTTCAAATACGCCGTCTCCGGCAGTGTCAGCACCTCAGGATGATCCGGTGCAGCGCCGCGCGTCTCCATCAACCGCACATGGCGTCCAGCATCTGCAGCAGCCTCCGCCACCGTCGCTGTGAACATCTCGCGGCTCACATGGTGCGAGCACGAACACGTCACCAGCACACCACCCGGACGCAGCATTCGCATCGCGCGCAGATTCAGCTCCTTGTAGCCACGCATCGCACCCTCTGCCGCACGCCTCGTCTTCGCAAACGCAGGCGGGTCCAGAACAATGGTGTCAAACTGCCGCTTCTCCGCGTCATAGGCGCGCAGCAGTTCAAAGGCATCGGCCTCAATCCACTCCACCTCCGCAGCAATCGCATTACGATTCTGTTCCAGGTTGGATTCGGCAGTCTCCAGTGAACTACGGCTCTGATCCACTCCCGTAACCTTTGCTGCCACACGCGCCAGATGCAGCGCAAATCCACCCTGATACGTGCAGATGTCCAGCGCCTCACCATTACCGGTGCCATGTGCTTCTGCATGCGCCGCCGCAGCGGCAGCATAGTTCAATCGCTGATCCAGGAACGCACCCGTCTTCTGTCCGGCGTTCGCGTCGTAGTGCAGGTGCAGTCCGTTCAGCGTGAACAGCGTCTTCGGCGGCCCACTCACGCCTTCGAACACAAACAGCGGTTCGATCGAAGACGCAGGAAGCTGCTCCAACTCACGAATACGCGGATCGGCCCGTTCCACCACCTGATCCACACCATCCACGGCCAGTTCGCGTGCCAGCACCGCGCGCACATCGTCCTGCGCTGTACCCTGCGTCAACAACTGCAACACCACCAGGTTGCCGTAACGATCTGCAACGATACCCGGCAGATCATCCGCTTCTGAGAAGATCAACCGCGCCGAATCCGTAGTACCATCCGCCAGCATCTTCTGCCGCAGCGTCAGCGCCGTGCGCACACGCACCGCCATGTCTTCCAGATACTCGCCGCGTCCCACACGTGGTTCCGCAGAAACCTTCCGCAGCGCAATCTGCGAAGCCTCGGAATACAAGGCCGACCCCAGCGGAATCCGCCGATTATCCAGCAGCGTCACCAGGCCGCCCGGCGTCATCGTGGTGGCTCCCAGCGCCGGAATCAACGACTCCACATCGCTCCGATACACCCATAAATGTCCCGCGCGCAGACGATCCGCTGCACGCCGCGACAGGATCGTCGCTGGCCCTGCCTCATCCGCTTCCAGCAGTTGCGGTTCGGTGGCCACAGGCCGGCTTCCCCCGGAAAACTTCTTGCGCGCGCCGGTATCGCGCCGTTCTTTGCGTTTTACAGTCATCCTTCCCATCCTCGCACGATGGCCATTTCCGTCAATTCACACAAAACGAGACATTTTGGGTTCTTCCCGCGACTTTCCATCCACAAATGCTGTCTGAACAAGTCACGGCACCGGATAATCCCGGTCTAAGGCGGTGCGATGAAGCGAAAGTTCGTAACAACGGCAGCCGCATCCCTACTGGCGACGCTCTGCTCCGTCACAGCATGGCCACAGGGCGCCCAGCCAGCGCAACCTGCACCATCCGCTGGCATTGAGCCACAGCGCTCTACGGACGGCAGTTACACACTGCATCGCAGCGCACGCCTTGTCGTTCTCGATGTCGTGGTGACAGATCGGAATGACAAGATCGTCACTGGCCTTCCCAAATCGGCCTTTCACGTCACCGAACTCGATCAGCCGCAGACGTTATTGAACTTTGAAGAAGCCGGTGCCCACGCGGTCCCCAGCACAGCATCCATTCATTCCACAGCAGAACTGGATCGCGTCGCACCGCAGGCGCCGGTCAACATCCTTCTCCTCGACGAATTCAACACGCGTTTTGAGGACATGGCATTCGCCCGCTACTCGCTGAAAAAGATCCTGCAAAAGCAGCCTGACAAACTCACCACACCCACCATGCTGATCGCCGTCAGCCTGAATAACTTCACCGTTCTGCAGGACTACACGCAGGACAAGCAGGCACTCCTCACCGCGCTCGATCATCACCTCGTAGCGTTCCCGTGGCAGTTGCACAGCGGTGGCTGGATCGCCGAACGCTTCGCCACCGCCTTCGCGACGCTTACGCGCGTGGCACAAGCCGTCATCGGCCATCCCGGCCACAAGAACATGGTGTGGATTGGCCGCGGCTTTCCCGCTTACAACTTCGTCAATGGTCCCGTCGATACGGAGAATCGCGTCAACAACGCTGTGCAGCAATGCGTGAATGAACTGCGCGACGCACGCATCACGCTGTACACGGTGGACCCTGCTGGTCTCAGCGTGGACCCCGGCGCGGGCTACGGCCCTGATGCTGCCTTCAACGATCCCTTCGGCGGCAACTATCAGTTCACCAAACTCGCCGTGGCCACCGGCGGCCGCAGCTTCTACGGCCGCAACGATGTCGATACCGTCATCGGCGACGGCATCCGCGATGGCGGCAGCTTCTACTCGCTCGCCTACCGCCCCACCACCACCACAACCGACCCCAAGAAATTCCGCCGCATCAAGGTCACGCTCGATGACCCCAACCTGAAAGCCATCACCCGCGAAGGCTATTACGTCGAACTACCCCCGGCGCGTGTGAATCCCGTAAACCCATCGCGACGCCTCGCCTTTGAGGTGCTCTCCGCAGACAGCAGCAACATGGTCTACGACGGCGTTCCCATCACGCTCACACCCGACGCGCAAAACCCTGACGCATTCAACATCTTCGTCGACGGCAACGGTCTCATCTGGTCCAACGCGACGGACACAGAGCCGCGCCGCGCCGAAGTCGTCGTCATCGCATCCACCTTCGACAAGAAGAACAAGGAACTCAAGCGCATCTCACGCATCGTCCGCGTAGCCGCGCAGGACGTTCCACCCGTAGGCCAGATTCACCACAACCTGGACCTGCACTTCATCCTCGACCACGACCCCAAAGCAGTCCGCGCCCGCTTCGTCGTTAGAGTTTCAGCCACAGGCCGCATCGGCACCGCCGACGCCAAACTGAACCAGCCAGCACAGGCGCAGTCCAAAACCGCAAACTAGAAACGTTCACTTCACTGCAGGCAGTTCACTCTCCACCACCACACTGCCTTTGCGAGCAATGGACCACACATGCCGCGGGTTCGCGCGATCCCAATCAAATGCCTGTCCATTCGTCGGCATACCAAACGTTGAGACATGCTCCAGCCGATCGCCTTTCGCGGGCACACGCAACACATACATCTCGGGCAGGTCGTGCCCCTGCACGTAAAGCAGACCGTCCGCACCAAACCGCCCGCCGCTCGCGCTCATGTGCCCAAACTTATCCAGCACATCCTCTGGGAACAACCAGCGTTGTTGCTCCTTCCAATGCTCGTCAAAACGCACCAGCACCGTCGCGCGATGATCGCGTGGCGGCTCGCCACCCCTGCCGTCATAGTTGGCAAAACACGCATACCAACTGTTGTCGCGCCATTCCACCCATGTCAGCGAACCACGTCCCGTTCCCAGTGGCGTCGAACTCAAATGCTTCAGATCGCTCGTGCGAAAACGCTCCACCGACGAGACCTGCGGCACACCCGGGAAATTCGACATGGCGCACACCAGCTCCTTCGCCATCACCGTGCAGCTATTAATGTGAATGAACTGCGGAGGCTGCCCATGCCACTCCGCCACGCGAACGCCATCCGTCTTGCGGTACTTGCCAACGTCATGATCGGCAATCGCATAGAAAAAGTCGCGATCGGTCGCCACACCCTGGTTCGCTTCTTCAGCATGAAAGCGGCGAAGCTCCTTCGCCTGCGGCATCGTCTGTGCCACCACAGATCCCGCGAATAACAACGCAACCACAGCCGCAACGGACCGCATACATCTCTCCAGAAAAAGCTTCGGGGTCCACAGAATAGCTTCTGCGGACCCCGGCAACGTGTCGTAAATCGTTAAATCTCCTGCGAAGGCGGAATCACCTTCACATCCGCACCCAGCGATTCATTCGGCGTAGCACTCATTACAAACGTCAGCGTGCCACCATTCGCAATATCGCTATGCCGGAACCAAGCCTTGTCCTGCACCGTTCCATTCAAGCGGAATTCCTTCACATAGCAGTCTGACGAGTTCGCGCGCTGCACTTCAATCTTCAACACACGGCCCTTGCCCATATCCAACGTCGCGCCCGTCGTCACCGGAGAACCCAACACATAAATACCGCTGACCGGGTCCACAGGATAGAAACCAAGCGCACTCAAGAAGTACCAGGCCGACATCTGGCCCACATCCTCATTGCCCTGCATGCCATCCGGCTCCGCCTTGTACATGGTGTCCATCAGGCTGCGCACACGGCTCTGCGTCTTGTGCGGCACACCGGCATACACGTAGAGATAAGCAATGTGGTGCGAAGGCTCATTGCCATGCGCGTACTGCCCCACCATGCCCGCAATGTCCGGCGGAGCATACGACGGCAGCGTGCTCGGCTGATTAAACAACGCATCCAGCTTCGTCACAAACGGCGCATTGCCGCCAATCATGTGGATCATGCCGCCCGGATCGCACTGCACCGTAAACGTCGTCTGCCATGCGTTGCTTTCGGTGTAGTCCCACCACTTGTCCCAGTGCCGCATCTCAATTGGATCAAACGGTGTAGTCCATTCGCCGGTCGACAACTTTGGCCGCAGGAAGCCCACACTCTTGTCCCAGTTGTTCAGATATCCCTTTGACATCTTCAACCGCTCATCGCGTTCTGCCGTCATGCCCAGCCGCGAAGCAATATTCGCCATCGCCCAGTCGTCATAGCAGAACTCAACATGCTTTGACACTGACTCGCCCTCAAGATCAGCCGGAATATACCCATGCTCCTTGTGCCACGTCATGCCCTGCACATCGTCCGCACGACCCTTCTGCAACATCGCATACGCACGCTTGTAATCCGCAGGAAATCCCTTCTTCTGTGCTTCTGCAATCACACTTGAAGAATGGAAGCCCGTCATGCACTCCGTCTCACGACCCCACAGCGGCCACACCGGTGCACCCGCAGGCGACTCCTCACCCATGCGGATCAGCGTATTCACAAACTGCGGTACACGCTCCGGCTCAATCAGCGTGTAAGCCGGATGCGCCGCGCGGAATGTATCCCATAGCGAGAAAGTGGTGTAGTTGCGCTCGCCAGCAGGCAGCGTCTTCACTGTGTTATCCATGGCACGATAGCGCCCATCCACATCGTCAAACAGCACAGGCCCCAGGCTCATGTGATACAGCGACGTGTAAAAAATCGTGCGATGCGTATCGTCAATGAACGAAGCGCGCACCTTGCCCAACTGCCTGCGCCACGCCGCCTCAGCATTCATGCGCACGCCATCAAAGTCAAAGCCTGGAACTTCCGCTGCAACATTCTTCGCAGCACCTGCCACGCCCGTGGCGCTGATGCCCGTCTTCACCACAATCTGTTCGTTGGCTTTTGTGCTGAAGTACAGCACGGCCTTCACCACTTTGCCGCGTGCTTCCGTGCCACTCACCGCAGCATCATCCACAAACAGCTCAACGCGCGTCGGCGTCTTCGACACTTCCATCGAAAAATTTGAATGCCGAGGATTCGCCCACCCATGCGTCAGGTGCCAACCTTCAATCTTCGCGCCTGCCACCTTCACACCCGCTTCAGCAACAGTCGTCTTACCTTCCTTGTTGGAAGGCCCGTGATACAGATCCACAATCAGGTACGCTGAATCGCTTTTCGGGAACGTGTACCGATGCACGCCCGCGCGCTCCGTCGCAGTCACTTCGGCCTTGATCTTGTACGTGTCCAGCATCACGGAGTAGTAGCCCGGATGCATCACCTCGGTCTCATGGCTGAAGCGCGACCGATAGCCCTCTTCCGGATTCTCACGCGAACCCGCCTGTAGCTTCGCCTTACCCACACCCGGCATAACAAGGAAGTCCATCAAGTCGCCCACGCCGGTACCGCTCAGGTGCGTATGGCTAAAGCCCATAATCGACGAATCCGTCACATGGTAGCCGCTACACCAATCCCAGCCTTCGGTGTACGTGTCCGGCGAAATCTGCACAGCGCCAAACGGCATGCTCGCACCGGGATAGCAATGCCCATGCCCGCCCGTGCCAATGCGTGGATCCACCCACTGCAACACATCATCCTTGGCAACAGCCTTTTGCGAAAGCGCCATCAACGAGCGCGATTCCATGTGAGCAAGCGTGGCGGCAACAGCGGCAGATTCCAGAAAGCGACGGCGACTAATCATTGACATCTCCAACTGTCGTTCATCCTACCAAGCTCATATGTCCAAAGGCTGTCATTCTGAGCGCAGCAAAGAATCCCTACGCACTTCACCTCACCAACAATCTCAACCCCTTTCATCCACAAATCCAGAAACAGCTTCGCAAGAGCGAGGCTCATACGATTCGAAGAATCGTCATCCTGAGCGAAACACAGTGAAGCCGAAGGACCTGCATTACTCTCAACCCACTACAACGCATCGGGAAACCCAGAACGCATCGACAACCCCAAATCGTCCAACGCAAAAGCAACGTCCACGCAGAAGTCATCTGCGTGGACGTTGCTGTTTTGCGTTGATTGTTAGAACGAGTACTTCGCCGAAAGCTGCAACATACGCGGGCCGGAACGCGTCGTGCTGATGCGTCCAAACGTGCCGCTCGCAGAGTCCTGCGCCGTGCCATCCGGGTTGCCGTAGCTTGCAATGTTTAACACGTTCGAGGCATCCACACGGAAGCTGATCTTCTGGCTATCCGTAATGCTGAAGTCCTTGAACACTGAAGCGTCATACTGCTGGTAGCCCGGCGTGCGTTCCGTACCAGGACGCTGCGGGCTGATCACACCATCCGCAGGCAAACCATACGCACACACACCGTTGTCTACGCCAGCGGTCAGGCAAGGCGTGGCCGAAGGATCGGTACCAAACCAGTGCTGCACGCTGCGATTCACCACCTTCAGCGGACGGTACTTCACCATGCGCTGCTGGTTTGAGTTCACACCAGAGTTGATGTTGTTGCTGGTAATCGTGATGGGGAAACCCGTGTACACAAAGCCGGATGCAGCCACACGCCATCCGCCAACAAACTCATCCACCACGCGCGGCATATTGCTGCCAAACTTGCGGCCACGGCCAAATGGCAGTTCATACGTCGCTGTGAAGTTCACGTTGTGACGCACGTCCGTACCGTTGGGGCCATACTCCAGCGAGTTGTTACGCGGATCAGCCGCATACGCGCTGGCACCCGTTACATTCGATACGCCATAGAAGCCCACGCTATTCGTCAGCGCCTTTGCATACGCATAGTTCGCCGTGAACTGCAGACCACCACGCAAACGCTGACGGAACGTAGCCTGCAGCGCGTTGTAGTTCGCCATCGCTTCCGATGCCGTCAACGGCACCGTGCCGGACTGACCCACCACCTGGTAGTACGGAGCCTTGTTCACAGCAAAGCAGGCAGCGGAGTTGTACGCCACCAGCGCGCCGTTCACAAAGCAGGGAGCAGTCAACTGGTTCGCAGCCACTGCCTGAATCAGGTGGTATGCATACTGCCCCACATAGCCCACCTGGAACGACGAGTAGTTGTTCAACTGATACTCAGTCGTCAGGCTGTACTCCGTTACCGTGGAGGGTTTCAGATTCGGTGCCCACGCACGGAAACGCTGTCCGCACGTCGGATCCGTCGCGTAGGAGCAGGTGGCGTTGGTGTTGCCCGTGAACGCACTCTCAGCCGTGGTGTATGTTCCGGCAGCGGTCGTTGTCGGAGCACTGCCGGTATACGCAATCGACGTCTGGAACGGCGGGTTGATCGTCAGACGCAGGTTCGCGCCCGTGCCTTCCATGTACGTCGTCGTTCCAAAGCCACCGCGAACCACAAGCTTCTGCTTCGGGTTCCACGAGAAGCCAACACGCGGCATGAAGTTCGTCCACACCGGGTTGTACAGCGCGCGGCTGTTGCCGTTCTGGCCTGCCAACTGGATTGCACCCGTCTGCAGGTTCAGGTTCGCTTGCTTGTTGTTCACTTCATAGATCGGCTGATCGAACTCCCAACGCAGACCCAGGTTCACCGTCAAAGTCGGCATGATCTTCCAATCGTCCTGAAGGAAGGCTGCATCACGCCACTGGCGCTGACCAGTATGGCCCGCAAGTGTTCCGCGGCCCGCGGAACTTGCGCGATCCAGATAGAAGTCCGCCACACCAAATCCTGTGGCACCGCTCACACCTGTATTCGCCGTGTACTGGCCGTTGTAGCTGATCTGGCCCTGCGCGCCATCGTTACCCGTGTACAGGCTGTTCTGCTGATAACGGATCAACTGCGCGCCCATCTTGATAACGTGATTTCCCTTTTGGATCGTGAGGTTATCGCCATAGGTAAAGTTGTTCATCACGTTGTCGGAGTAGATGCCGGAGTTACCAAACGCCGCGCCACCACTGCTCGCAGCAAGGTTGTTGCCGTCTGCGTTGATGTTCTGTGCCGCAAATCCCGGAACCGGGCTGCCACCACCAATACCAACGGTTGCGTTGCCATTGCTTCCAAACACGCCGGTCGTATCTGTGGGCACGCCCTGGTGCCACGCAGTACGGAAGAAGCCCGCGCGGAACTCGTTCTGGATCGTCGGTGTGAACGTGTGTACGAAGTTGATCGCCACACCCTTCGTCGGATAGGTGGAAGCCGTGGGGAAGGCCAGCGCAATCGGCGACGTGTTCGTATCGCCCGCCGTGCTCTGGCTGTAACGCACAAACATCGTGTCCTTGTCGCGGTAGCGGTAGTCCACCTTCACGTCAAACTGATCGTTGTAAATGCGCTGCTTCGTCACACCACGAAAGTTGCCCGTCGTGATTGTTCCCGCCTGTGCTGCCTGGTTCGGCAGCGGATACAGTTCCGGATGCGTAAACAGATAACGCGCCACAGGATTCAGCGCCGTTGTCGGAAGTTGATTGTTCACGAACGCGGGTTTGCCTGCTGCTTGTGCGTCATACAACTGGTACGGCACTTCGCCAAAATCGCCATTACGCATGCGCTGCGTTGCAACGTTCACATCCTGGTAGCCGCCCTTGTGGTAACGGTTGCCGGAGTAGTCCGCAAAGAAGAACAGCTTGTCCTTCAATACGGGGCCGCCAATGGTTCCGCCAAAAATGTTGCTGGTCTCGCTCGTCTTCGGAACAGGCGTCGCGCTCAGTCCATTGGCCCATGTGTTGGCGTTAAAGCTGTCGTCCGTCACGTAGTAGAACGCACTGCCGTGGAACTTGTTCGTGCCGCTCTTCAGCAACGCAATCACGTCGCCGCCGTTCACATTGCCATACTCGGCCTGTGCGTTGCTGCTCACGGTGCGCACCTGGTCCAGCGCATCCGGGCTGGGGTTGTAGCCAATGGTGTTGTTGATCGTCTCGTTGATCTCAATGCCATCCAGCAGGTAGTTGTTCGCCTGCTGACGGTTGCCATTGACTGAAACCTGGGCGCCCCCATCCTTGCTGCGCTCAATGGCATTCGCTCCGGTGAACACCGTCGGGTCGGTCGCGACCGCGCCCGGCGTAAAGATCGTCAGCGATGAGAAGTTACGGCCTTGCAGCGGAATGCTATCGATCGCATGGGTATCCAGCGTCATGCCAAGTTCGCCGCTCTCGGTGTTCAGCAACGGCACCAGCGAAGCCTGCACCTCCACAGACTGGTTCGTTCCTTCGGCAGTCAGCTTCGCGTCAAACTTCGCGTCCTGGCCTGCCTCAAGGGCGAATGGCCCCAGCGTCTGTGCGGCAAAACCCTTCGCCTCAATCGTTACTTTGTACTGGCCCACCTGCAGAAAGCGGACGTTGTACACACCCGTGCTGGAACTCTGGGTAGTGCTGCTTACGTTGGTCTGGACATTTGTGACTGTTACCTTCGCATTCGGCAAAACGGCACCAGACGGGTCCGTCACGGTGCCATTCACACTGCCGGTAATGGTCTGCGCATAGCTACAGGTCGACACCGCCACAAGGGCGACGGGAAGCACGCGAAACAAAGACTTCAAATTGGCACTCCTTAAGGCGTAGGGGGAAGAGCGGGGGTAGAAAGACATCGGACACGCATCGTCCTCAACTCGCGTGCACTGAAACGGCCAGTCGGCCGTATTCCCCACGTTAATCAAATATTTATGTAGTTCGACACGGAAATAATTTCCCGCCAAGTCCAATTCCAGCCTGTAGATGCCAACCGGTCCAACTGCTTCCTGCGGACCCCTCGGGCGAATAACGTTCAATTCATTCGAATATCGCCCAATCGAAGTCGCCCGTCGACGCAATCTTCTGTCACGTCCCTCCTGCCTCTGCCTCGGTCAGGCAACCCGCATTCCAGAAAGAAAAAATTTCCGCCTTCGCCGCATGGCAGGGGACTGATCTCACGCGCCCGTAACTTTTCCTGAACCAGATACCACAAAAGTGTTATGCAGATGACCCAAAGGGTGCTATTCCTACCCCCGACCCTGCCGATTACGTTTATCGAGAGTTCGTAGCCCCGAACTCCCCGGTCTGTTTTTGCGCCACTTGTTTCGCTGCTCTGAAAGGACTCCCATGCTGCTCGGTTCGCTCTTCATCGCTGGTTTCGTCATCGCTATCGTGGCAGGCTTCGCCAAGGTAGAAGACAGCTCCTACTAAAACCCTCCCCCACCCCCCCACTAAAGCCTCGCCTGGTCCCGGCCGCCCTTCCCTCGCGCCTAGCAGCGTCTCTCGCCCCGAAACTTGCACGAAGTGCCGAGAATGGTGCGAAGCACGTAGAATCAAGGGTGAGCATGGATCCCAAGTACATACGTAATTTCGCGATCATCGCGCACATCGACCACGGCAAGTCGACCCTCTCTGATCGCCTCCTCGAACTCACCGGCTCGCTTACCCAGCGAGAGATGCAGGCGCAGGTCCTTGACGCCATGGACCTCGAGCGCGAACGCGGCATCACCATCAAAGCCCACTCCGTGCGCATGATGTACCAGGCCCACGACGGCCAGACCTACCAGCTCAACCTCATCGACACCCCCGGCCACGTCGACTTCAGTTATGAAGTCTCGCGCTCCCTCGCCTCCTGCGAAGGCGCATTGCTCGTCGTCGACGCCTCCCAGGGCGTGGAAGCCCAGACCCTCGCCAACGCCTACTTGGCGATCAGCAACGGCCTCGAAATCATTCCTGTTATCAACAAGATCGACCTCCCCAGCGCCGACATCCCGCGCACCAAGGAGATGATCGAGAACACCGTAGGCCTGCCCGCAGACGACGCCATCGCCGTCTCCGCCAAGACCGGCCTCAACGTCGCCGACATCCTCGAAGCCGTCGTCACCCTCATCCCGCCGCCCACCGGCGACGCAGAAAAGCCGCTCCAGGCCCTCATCTTCGACTCATGGTTTGACCCCTACAAAGGCGTCATCGTGCTCGCCCGCGTCATCAACGGCCGTCTCCGCAAGGGCCAGCGCATCAAGCTCATGAGCAACAACAAAATCTTCGACGTGGAATCCATGGGCGTCCTCACCCCCAAGCCCGTTGAAATCGCCGAGCTCTCCGCGGGTGAAGTCGGCTTCTTCGTCGCCACCATCAAAGACGTGGCAGACACCAAGGTCGGCGACACCATCACTGACCCCACCAACCCCGCCACGGAAATGCTCCCCGGCTTTGAAGACATCAAGTCCATGGTCTTCGCCGGCCTCTACACCGTAGAAAGCCACGAGCACGGCGCCCTGCGCGAAGCCCTTGGCAAACTCAAGCTCAACGACGCGTCCTTCTCCTTCGAGCCCGAGTCCTCCGTAGCCCTCGGCTTCGGCTTCCGCTGCGGCTTCCTCGGCCTCCTCCACATGGAGATCATCCAGGAGCGCCTCGAGCGCGAGTTCGGCCTCGACCTCATCACCACCGCCCCCGGCGTCGGTTACAAGGTCCACCTCACCGGCGGCACCACGCTTGAAGTGCAAAACCCCTCACGCTGGCCCGACCCCACAACCATCGACTCGGTCGAAGAGCCCGTCATCATCGCCAAAATCCTCACCAACGAGGAGTACGTCGGCAACATCCTCAAGCTCGTCGAAGAAAAGCGCGGCAAGCAGCAGAACATGGAGTACGTCTCCGCCAACCGAGTCATGATCACCTACGAGCTCCCGCTCAATGAGATCGTGCTCGACTTCTACGACCGCCTCAAGTCCGTCAGCCGCGGCTACGCCTCACTCGACTACCACCTGTCGGGAACATGGACCAGCCCCATGGTCAAAATGGACATCCTCGTCTCCGGCGAACCCGTCGACGCACTCAGCATCATCGTCCACCGCGACTTCGCCTACGAACGCGGCAAAGCCCTCGTCCACAAGATGAAGGAGCTTATTCCAAGGCAGATGTTTGAGGTTGCCATCCAGGCCGCCATCGGCAGCAAGATCGTAGCCCGCGAAACAGTATCGGCAATCAAGAAAGACGTCCTCGCCAAGTGCTACGGCGGCGACATCAGCCGAAAGCGCAAACTCCTCGACAAGCAAAAAGAGGGCAAAAAGCGCATGAAGCGAATCGGCAAAGTAGACATCCCTCAGGAAGCCTTCCTAGCCGTCCTAAAGGTCGGCGAGTAGCAGCCTAGGCTACTAACTTCTTATCGCAGATATTGCGTTATAAAAGCGGGGAAATCTGTTTCTGGCTGGAGAGGTAACGACCAACAGAGCCGCAAGATTTGTTTTGGGAACGCAGCGGATGCAGCGACTACAATCGCTTCGTGTCGACCTTTATTGCACTCTTAGCAATACTTCCTGCGATCTTTGCTGTGCTGCCGCGGTCACAACAGCTTGGGCTCAAGCTTAAGTTGGGCTTCATCGATAGGTTTGCGTCCGTTTGTTGTTTCGTATGGATCCTTGGGCTGGAGTTTAATGACGCAATAGCATTGCACTTTCCTCGAATAGTGCTCCCTCTCCCAAGAGGACTTACGGTTCTTCAATTGCAAGAACTTATCGCATTTTGCTGCATTCTCTTACTTTTTGCGCGTATCCGCTGGTGGCGCCTGAGCCTCCAGCGTCTTCCTATTCTTGTTGAGCTTGCCGAAGGACTTCTTTGGTCAGAAAGCTACATCGAACTTCTTGCTCTGATAGAGGAACATCACTGCATGATTTTCAGAAATCTCACGTCAGATCCTATCCTCGTTCGTTTCGCGGCTCAGATTGAGCGACAACGAGACATTGAGGATTTTTTGGGAGTTATGTTTTCGGAGAAAGCGCCGGCTGGCCTCGAGAGAATAGCGGTATGGATCCGTAGGCACGAAAGGCTTAGGAAGCCACTATCAAAGCTGGCAAGTCGTCTCGCTTCCCGTTTCGACCAAAGTGAGAAGCTGGCGGTGTTGGCTTCGTCTGTATTCCTGAACTCGAAATTCATTCAGAAGTTGGCGAATATTCGTCCATATTTAGGTCTTGAATTTATAAAACAGTGGAAAGACCGTTTTGACTCGGAAGTCTTTATTGACCGCTACTTCACGGCACTTCTTGAGGATGCCGATAGCATATTATTTCGCGAACTGCGTGATAACCAAAATCTTCAGGGAAACCATTTTCATATATACCCGAAGAACCCTCTTCTGCATTATCTCTTTAGTGATGTAAAGAACGCTTTCGATGCGGCAGCGTACAGACCTGTTGGCGAATACGTCTGCCGCCTCCTAGATTCTCTAGCAAGAGATTCAGACACTGATCCATACAATCGCTCATACATCGACTTTGATCATTTGAAGCTCCGCGATCCCATCTATTCTTCTATTAGCTTTTTCCACATAATGACCGCTGAAGCGCTCGACCAGGATTATCCATGGCATATGTGGCTCTACTATCTTTCGACATTTGTCCAAAAGATGTCGCGGAACTATAGGGTGAATGACCCCTTATCTTCAGGACAAGAAGAATTCCCAAACCGTTACGCATATCTTATTTATGAGGCAGTCTATGTCTTGAGAGAACTGATCCGTGCGGGTGGTGACTTGAAGCCCACTTCAAACAGGACTCTACGACATGGTCCTGGACAACACGAGAACGAAAACATTCTTAAAAGCAGCGTGTTTGCCTTGGCATCTTGCGTCGGGTATGTTGTCCTCGCTGAGAACATCGGAATCAAGTTCAGGCGATACCTCGTGGATATCGTTTTCCACGAATATTTCAACCTTATCGATATGCCAAAGATGAGGCCCTATGGAATCGTTCTGGCGTACCAACTAGCCAATACTGTCTACAGTTCAGGGATGAAACTTGGGTATATTCGTTTCCTAGATTCCGTACTTCAATCTAACCAGATGGAATACGCAATTAAGCATAACGATTTCGACGGCCTCAAAATGAGGGAACTAAGAAATAGCCTATTCGAAGATCTATAGCTCTCAAACTCAAAACTCGGCATTTGCCAAGTCTAAGCAAGCGCGGAACGAAGCTTCTGGGAGATCTTCTATGGAACCCAGAAGAATCATGATCCTTGTGCCATCGTCGTGCTCTTCGAAAGCGTGCGCTTTTGATTGAAGACATCCTCGATATTGCAGAAAGCTAAGCCATCGATCCATATCATCAGGCTCCGAAAGAACTACATCGTTGATAGTCTCTCTGACCTTGGCGGATCGTCGTAGCATTGCGCCCGCGCGACTCAGATATGAAGCACAAGTAGCATTTCGTCCTCCCGCGATCCGCCAAGTCGTTTTTTGGGTATCGCCACGATACTGTGAGTCAGCCCTCAGGCCTTGACACATTGACTTCAGCTTTTCTCCCAGCGCTTCCCAGTCCTCAGACGTTACGTCTGGCTTACGTTGATTGTGGATCTCCGAAAGCTGCTTGTCCTTAATCGCTGCCATCAGGCATTCCCGAAGCGCAGAGCGAAGTGTCCCCTTAAGAAGACGTTTTTGAGATGCAATTTCCGTCTTGTCAGCCAGCGGAGCTAACTTGAAAAGTATCGGTCCTGCTTTGGCGCGTAGATCGAATGGCAAGTTCGCATGTTCGCCGTAGTGAGAGTTCATCACCATGATGATCGAGCGATCTCCCACTTTCGCCAGAGCATAACCTAGCTCGATCGCAACATTGGAATTAATCAGGCGTTTGCCTTTATTGCTTGTGACCACATCGATATCAACGCAGCCAACGGATGTTACGTCGGCAATAAAAACCGTAGAAGCCTCAATTTTTTCGAAAATGAGACGTGCGAGATCGGGACTTCCTGGAACACCCTTTCGATCATGGTCAAGGTGGAGACCCTCAAAATCGGTTCCGCGCTCCGCCTCTTCCAGCTCTGACCCTATAGACAACTCTTGAATACATTCTTCTATTGCGTCTCTGAGGAAGTGCCTCCCGATGTTTCCATCGGTATCTGATTGCCAGGACCAAAAAACTTTCATTGCCTCTTACTTGTATCCCAAGGCTAGATACATGTCTCCCGCGGAGACCGTTCATAATCAAGAGCGGATCCAGTCGATGGCCTGGTCGATGAGAATCGTGTCAAGCCCCAAATTGATCTATCACTAACAAACCAAAGTAAATATAGTTGGCATGGTATTTTCCTCCAGATCGCTACAATAGAAGTAGGGCTTCTATCGGAAAAAGTCTAAATCCGATAAGTCCAATAGAAAGACGATTTTGCCCCTAACCCCAATGGTTAGACGATTTTGCGGGATACCCCGCAGCTAAGTCCTTTCGAAAGACGATTTTGCAAAAACAGGGGGGAGGGGGGTACCCTCCCCATCCCATTGCGGAAAGATTCAGCGCAAGAGCAAATGGCCGCTCCAGAAGGAGCGGCCATTCGTTGTGGTGATGTGTTGCGGATGGATTAGTGCGCGGGTGCGTCGCCGTCCATGTGAGCGGGCTTGGGCACAATCCACACCAGCGGAACCATGATGGCTGTGAACACTGCCAGCACCGCGATGATGTCCAGATAAGCCAGCATCGACGCCTGGTTGTGCAGCATGTTGTAGATGTTGCCCTGCGCTGCGGAGATCGCATCGGCATGATTGCCGCTGCCGGGACCGCGACTGCCCTGCAGGAATCCGGCAACGCTGTTAATACGGTCGTTGAAGGCCTGGCTTGTGGGTGTCAGGTTGCGGATCATGTAACCCTGATGCGCCTGCGAGCGCCGCGACAACATCGTCGCCACGAACGCCGTACCCACCGACCCACCCACATTACGAGCAAGATTTGAAAGTCCGCTGACATCGTTGTTCTGCGATCGCGGAATGTTGTTGTACGCAATGGTGTTGATGGGAATGAACAGGAACGCCAGCGAAGCAGCCTGCACAATACGCAGCCACATAATGTCCGCGAACGACGACCCAAGATTCATGTGCGAGTGCATCAGGTAAAGCGAATACGTCAGCAGTGCGAAGCCGAACGAGATCATCACACGCGGATCAACACGTGTAATCAGGATGCCGACAACCGGCATCATCAGCATGATGGTGAATCCGCCCGGCGAGATGACCAATCCCGCAAGCTCCGCCGTATAACCCAGCAAAGTCTGCACATACTGCGGAATCAGCACAGTCGACGCATACAGCGAGAAGCCCAGCACGAACAGCAGCGTGAACGACACCGCAAAGCTCCGCTGCTTGAACAGTGTCAGGTTCAGGATCGGCTTCTCACCCTTCTTCAACCGCCACAGCGACCAGATGATCAGGCTAACCAGCGAAACAGCGCACACAATGGCAAAGGCCGTAATCATGTGGGAACCGAACCAGTCATCTTCCTGGCCCTTGTCCAGCACAAACTCCAGCGACCCGAAGCCAAGCGCCAGCAGTGCGAACCCGATGTAATCCAGGTTCAGTCCCTTACGCTTGTTCGCCTCTACTTCCTTGATGATGTGCGGAGGATCCTCCACCATACGAGTCGTCAACACCAACGACAGGATCGCAACAGGGACGTTGATGAAGAATATCCATCTCCAGTCATAGTTGTCCGTAATCCATCCACCCAGCGTAGGCCCAATGGCCGGAGCCGCAACCACCGCCAGCCCATACAGCGCGAACGCCTGCCCACGCTGCTTAGGCTCGAAGGTATCGGCAAGGATGGCCTGCTCACTCGGCCCCAGTCCGCCACCACCAGCACCCTGGATCAACCGGAACAGGATCAGGATAGGCAGGGTAGGCGCCAGCCCACACATAGCCGACGAGATACCAAAGATGACCACGCAGATCATGTAGAACTTCTTGCGCCCGATGAACGTGGTCAGATACGCGGAAGCCGGAAGGATGATTGCGTTGGCCACCAGGTAACTGGTGATGACCCACGTAGCTTCATCCTGCGAGGCACCCAGCCCACCCGCAATATGCGGCAGCGCCACGTTGGCGATGGAGGTATCCAGCACCTCCATGAAGGTAGCCAGGGTCACTGTGAGGGCAATCAGCCAGGGGTTATGCTTCGGTCGCCACGGCGCTTCTGCCGCGTGCAATACCTCGGCTGACTCGCCGAACTCTTCCATTGTGGTTGCAGCCATACCCGATTTCAGATGGCGGATTCCGGCAGGGGATGCAGAGAGTTTGCGTATGCACTGTTTATGGTGCATAGACACGACATGCTAGGGTCGATTCATGGCAAGAATTGCAATTGATATGGACGAGGTGATGGCGGACACCGTCGCAGAACACATCCGCCGCTACAACGCCGACTTTCGCACGGAACTTTCCAAAGAAGATATGGACGGCAAGTGGCTATGGCAATGCGTGCCAGACGCGCACCATGAGGCGCTCGTCGGATACCTCAACGAACCTGAATTCTTTCGGCACCTGGAAGTGATGCCGGATGCGCAACGCGTCCTCGAGCGCCTCAACCGCGATCACGAGGTTTTCATCGCGTCTGCGGCCATGGAAGTGCCGATGAGTTTCGCGGCGAAGTTTGCATGGATGGAGCAGCATTTCCCCTTCATCCGTCCGTCGCACATCGTCTTCTGTGGCGACAAGGGGATTCTTGCCGCCGATTACCTGATCGATGACAATCCTCGGCAACTACGCGCGTTTCAGGGCAAGGGGTTGCTCTTTTCCGCGCCACATAACCGGCTTGCGAAGGAATGGACACGCGTTGAGGACTGGAACGCGGTCGAGAAGTTCTTCTATACGGAACGCTGAACCGGACTAACGCGCGGCGATGCTCTCATTGGATCCGCGCGTCTTTCCATTGCCATGTGGCAGTGCGCTTCCACCACTCTGCGAAGTCGCATTACCCTGCAGCGTAACGATGAGCGCCTTGGCGGGTGCCTGCCCCGCGTTGGCATAACTGTGTGGCGTATTCGCGTCGAAATAGACGGCGTCGCCAGCTTCCAGTCGATGAGTGGACTCTCCGTGCGTAATGTCCATCTCGCCTTCCAGAACGTATAGAAACTCAGAGCCGGGGTGCTGATGCGCACGGCGCGGCGTTACGTTCGGTAAGAACTCCGCAAAGTACGGGTCAAGCTGGCGGTCTGGGATTAGGTAGCCTAACGATTCAAAGTAATAGGCTGGATCGTCTGTGCCACTCTGCGGAAGGCGAATACGATCTTTTCCGCGCTGCACACGGAAAAGCGTCTTCGGCTCTGGCTCAAAGAAGTAGCTCAGGTCCTTGGAAAAAACCAACGAGATGCGTGCAAGGTTGCGCAGCGTGGGCACAACGCGGCCGGTTTCAAGTTGCGATAGAAAGCTGGCGCTGAGGCCCGTGTGGCGGCCAAGTTCGACAAGGCCCATGCCTTTTTTAAGGCGCAACTGCTTGATCCGTTCTCCGAGCTTCTTTTCCGCAATGAAGCTTTCCGCAACTTCACCAGCCACTGGATCACTTGTATTGGTGGGCGGAGACGGACTGTCTGTCATGATTGCGTCCTTCGTCTCTCCGGATGTTGCCATCAGTGAATCTCTCCTGTTTAGCGACACTTCACGTAGGCAAAAGATGTTGAATTTGGACGGAAAGATGTCCGCATTGAAATGAAGTGACAAATCTTGTCTTTGCAAAAGGTTGCCTGTGGACTTTAGGCTCGTACATGTGATTTCGGCCGTGTTCCGTAACAGACAATTCCTTGCACCCCTTGCGGCGTTGCCACTATTGCTTGTGGGCTGCGCCAGCCAGGGGCCGGTGCGTCCGCCATCGCTGCATTTGCCTGCGGCAGTGCGTGGTTTAGCTGCAACACGTGTGGGGAATGCGGTTGACCTCACATGGACGAATCCTGTGCGCACCACCGATGGCGTTTCATTAACTGGAAAACACAGTGCGGGCGTTATGCAGGCGGAGGTGTGCCGCGCGGAGGTATTCACCAACGCAAACTGCACGCCCATTACGCATCTTGCGGCAACTGCCGGCGCGGCTGGTGGTTATCACGATGTTCTACCAGCACCCTTGGCAGAAGGCAGCGCACGCACGCTGGTGTATCGCGTGCGGTTGGTGAACTCCGCTGGGAGTGGTGCGGGATGGACTGAGGTGAAGACGGCGGCTGGAGCTGCGCCCGAGATCGTCAGTGATCTGCGTGCGAAACCGGTGGCGCAGGGCGTTCTGGTGCAGTGGAAGCCAGGTGGCGACGGCGTAATGTTGCGCGTGTCGCGCGGAACCAATACCGCACGGTCCACCCTGCTTTCCGCGTCGGATCCCGCAAAACAGTTAAATGGACTCTCTGACGGAACACTCGATACCGGTGGTCATGTGGGTGAAGAGCAGCGTTACACCGTCTTCCGTCGTCGTACGGTATCGCTGGGTGGTGAGTCGTTTCTCATGGATAGTGATGCGGCCAGCGTGACGGTTGCGGCATCGGCAAAGCTGCCGCTGCCATTACCGCCGACAAACGTTGAGGCGCTGACCAACACGCTTTCTACACCGGAAGTTGACCTGGTGTGGCAACCGCCAGACGACGCAGGAGTTACCGGGTATCGTGTCTATCGCGAAGAATCCGGAAACACCACGTTGCTGACGCAGGAACCCTTGCGCGGATTTACCTACGCAGACAAGTCCGTGGCGAATGGACATAGCTATCAGTACTGGGTGGCGTCAGTGAATGGCACGGGGGAGCAGCGCAGCACGAGTGTCCGTGTAACACTCCCTTAAACATTCGTGGCTGACCTGGTTTTCCATCAACGAACTGAATTCGAGGATACGAATACTGGTTAGGTGATTGCCTTGAAGAAGGCAGTGATTACTACGCTGTAAGGCATCCAAATAGGTGTGCGAACAGGCGTAAAATAGACAGCGAAACGATTTTTGCTCAGGGACATTCGAAGGAGAACGCAAATGGCGACGCTTTTGGACCAGCTCAAGCAGTACACCACCGTGGTGGCCGACACCGGCGACATGAAGTCGATGGAGAAGTTTAAGCCGACCGACGCGACCACCAACCCGTCGCTGATCACCGCCGCGGCAAACATGCCGGAGTACAGCCACATTGTGGACGACGTGCTGAAGACCGCGAAGCAGAACGCCGGCGCGAACTCCGACGATAAGGCTGTTGCTGCGGAAGCTTTCAAGACTCTGGCTGTCGCCTTTGGTCGCGAGATTCTGAAGATCGTTCCGGGCCGCGTCTCCACCGAAGTGGATGCCCGCCTCTCCTACGACACGGAGAAGACGATCGAAGTCGCGAAGGACATCATCAAGCAGTACGCGGACGCCGGTGTCAGCAAGGACCGCGTTCTGATCAAGATTGCCTCGACGTGGGAAGGCATCAAGGCTGCTGAGCAGCTTGAGAAGGAAGGCATTCACTGCAACCTGACGCTGCTCTTTGGTCTGCATCAGGCCATTGCCTGCGCTGAGGCGAACGTGACGCTGATCTCGCCGTTCGTGGGCCGCATCCTGGATTGGTACAAGAAGGACACGGGCAAGGATTACACCGGTGCGGAAGATCCCGGCGTCATCTCTGTGACCACCATCTTCAACTACTACAAAAAGTTCGGTTACAAGACGCAGGTGATGGGCGCTTCGTTCCGTAACATCGGCGAGATTGAAGAGTTGGCCGGTTCGGATCTGCTGACCATTGCTCCGAAGCTGCTGGACGAGCTGAACAGCAAGGAAGGCACGCTGGAGAAGAAGCTGGATGCTGAAAAGGCGAAGTCCATGGACATCCAGAAGATCACGATCGACAAGGCTACCTTCGAGAAGATGCACGCGGAAGACCGCATGGCTCACGACAAGCTGAAGGAAGGCATCGAAGGCTTCTCCAAGGCTCTGGAAGAGTTGGAAGCCCTGCTGGAAAAGCGTTTGAAGGAAGTAGCCGAGCCGGTGGGCGCGTAACTCCACCGCTTGAAAAGCAATGCAGAGGGAGCCTTCGGGCTCCCTCTGCTGTTTTGCCGTTATGTATCCCAAAGCAAAGAGGTGGATTCCCGCATGAGAATCCACCTCTTTGCTTTGATTTGTTGTTACTGAGGTAGCGCGAAGGTATACAGCGTATCCGCTACACCGAAGACCACGTACTGCCGACCGTTGCGTTCAAAGGTCATGGGGCCGTTGGTCAGGTTGCTGCCTGGACGCGCATGCCACAACGCCTTGCCCGTGGCCGGATCGAGCGCGAAGATGTTGCCATAGGCATCGCCACCGAAAAGCAGATGCCCTGCCGTGGCTAACAAACCGCTGTAGTTGCGGCTATTACGGCCTGTGTCCCTGCGCCAGACTTCCTTACCAGTCTTCGGATCAAGTGCCAGCAGGAAGCTGTTCTCTTCCAATGAAATGCCCGAACCACCTTGATGGTCTTCCGGTTTGCCGTTGGCATCCAGGGCGGAGTACCAGTACGACCATCCCTCTTCCGCATTCACGTAGAACAGGCCGGTTTGCAGGCTGAATGCGGGCGGAGGCCAGTTGGCGCTTCCGTTGGCCACACCGTGAATGAGTACACCGCCGGGCGTCTCTTCCTTCGCAGGATCAGGAATCGGCTCGCCCTTTGCATTGACTCCCTTAGACCAGTTCAGAGGAGTGAACGGGGTCGATACCAGTGATTCGCCCGTTACACGGTCCAGCAGGAAGTAGTAGCCGTTGCGGCTGGCGTGCGACAGCAGTTTGCGCGGCTTGCCATTGATGGTGGCGTCAAACAGAATGTTGGTTTCCACGGCGTCCCAGTCGCGTGTGTCATGCGGGCTGGGCTGGAAGTACCACTTGATCTTGCCGGTGTCCGGATCGACGGCGAGGATGGTGCAGGTGTACAGGTTTGCGCCCTCGCGGACATTGCCAGCCAGTACCGGATGCGGATTGCCCGTGCCCCAATACATCAGGTTCAGTTCCGGGTCATAGGTGCCGGTGACCCACAGCGGACCGCCACCGTGCTTCCGCGCCTCTTCGCTGGGCCATGTGTCTGCGCCGGGTTCACCTGCGGAGGGAATGGTGTTCAGCCTCCACAGTTGCTTGCCGTCGGCAGGATCCAGAGCATAGAGCGCGTGGGGCACGTCCGATACGTCACCGCTGGTGCCGACAATCAGCTTGTCCTTCACCACGAGGGGCGCTACGGCAATGTAATAGCCGAAGGTGACATCGCCCACTTCCTTATCCCATACGACCTTGCCGGTCTTCGCATCCAGCGCGATCACATGGGCGTCTGGCGTGCCGAAGTAGACCTTCCCATCCAGGTACGCAACGCCGCGGTTGGCAATCATGTTGCCCGTCGACTTGCGTTCGTAGCTCCACAGCTTCAAGCCGGTGACGGCGTCCACAGCCCACACATGGTTGGGTGACGTGACATAGAGAACACCATCCACAACAATGGGTGTTCCTTTGATCGCCAGTCCCTTCGTCGGCAGCGTCCACGCCAGCGTAAGGTTCTTCACGTTGGTGCTGTTGATCTGCGACAGCGAAGAGTAGCGGCGGCCGGAGCTGTCGCCGTTGTACTGCGACCAGTCAGCGCCCACACTGGGCAAACTTTGCACTGCGGCAACGGGTGCTGCAACAGGCTTCTTCTGCGCACCCGCGGTCAGGCACGCCAGGGTAAGAACGACGGCGCTACTTGAGCGTTTCCAGGTACGAGAAAACATCATGAATTTCCTTATCGGTGTAGGTGGGCAGCAGCGCCTTATGTCCCTTCAGCGGATCGTTGACATTCACAGTGACGTGATCGGTTTCCCACGTATGCGACACGCCATCGGCGGTTTGCAGCGTCACGGTAAAGCCGTCTCGATGCAGAAAGCGACCGTCGTATTTCTTGCCTGCAGCCGTTACGGAACCTGTCTCGGGCTTCGTCTTCGGCAGCAGAATCGCCTGTTCCAGTTCCGCGGGATCGCGCTTGGTGGCAATGCCCTTCATGTCGCCTGTAGCGGAGTGGCAGGTGGCACACTTTGCAGCAAAGACGGCCTTGCCCGCATTGGCATCACCCACATTCAACGAACCAGCAAATGCGCTGGCGCCAAGGGCGGACGCGCGTGTGAAGGCATCAATACGCGCATGCAGAAACGCTGCAATATCGGATACCTGATCCGCTGTGATCTGCGGGAAGGCAGGCATGCCCTTGTCCATACGGCCTTCATGAATCACCGTGCCAATGTCCTTACCGCCCACGTCGTGACGCACCAGTGCGGACATGGTCAGGTTTGGCCCCATGCCACCGGTGGCGTTAGCTCCATGGCAGGCAGCGCAGTTCTGGCCAAAGAGGTTCTGGCCGCGGATGACGTTGTCCTGCTTGAGTACGTTCTGCTTGGACACGGGGACTTCCTGTGCCGAAAGCGCTTTCGGGCACCATGCAAACAGAGCCCCAAGGACCAGAGAGGCGGAAATGAACGGAAGGCGTTTCATCTGACCCCACCTTTGTAACAAAAAGTGGTCAGACCATGCACTGCGCTTTACCGCCCTGATTTCTTGCTGGCCAGCGGCGGCGGATACGCACTCTTGTGTTTGCGCGGTGCCGGTGCAGGGGGCGGCAGTAGATCAATGCCCTTGCGATGCTCTTCCACAGCCTTACCCAAAGCGAATTTCAGCGCTTCAATGCCCTCTCCTGTAACAGCGGAGATGGCATAGAAAGGCAGCTTGCGACGCTTCGCGTAGGTCTGTAGTTTTTTTAACTTGTCGGGATTGGCCGCATCGATTTTGGCAGCAACCACGATGACAGGTTTGTCTTCCAGATTGTGGCCGAACTCTTCCAGCTCGCCTGCAATCACTTTGAAGTCTTCCACAGGGTCCGGGCGGCCAGAACCGTCAGAAACATCTACCAGGTGAGCCAGAACGCTGGTGCGTTCAATGTGGCGGAGGAACTGGATACCGAGGCCTGCGCCCTGGCTGGCGCCTTCGATCAGTCCGGGCATATCCGCGATGACGAACGATTGTTCGTGCGGGAAATCGCCCACCTTGACCACGCCCAGGTTCGGTTCCAGCGTGGTGAAGGCGTAGTTCGCAATTTTGGGACGAGCTGCAGAAAGCCGCGAAATCAGCGTCGATTTGCCCACGTTGGGGTAGCCGACAAGACCCACATCAGCCAGCAGCTTCAATTCAAGACGCAGATGCTTCTCTTCACCAGGGCGACCCAGTTCGTGCTCGCGCGGAGCCTGATGGGTACTGGTGGCGAAGTGCTGGTTGCCGCGGCCACCACGACCGCCGCGCGCTACTACGATCTGTTCGTCGGGGTAGCGGAAATCGTGAATCAGGTCGCCGGTGTCTTCGTCGAAGACCTGCGTTCCCACCGGGACGGCTAGAAGGGTGAAATCGCCACTGCGGCCGCTCATGTTGGAGCCTTCGCCGTGGGTACCGCGTTCTGCCTTGTGTTCCGGGTTAAAGCGGAAGTGCACCAGTGTGTTGTGCTTTTCGCTGGAACGCATCAGTATGTCGCCGCCGTGGCCGCCGTCGCCACCGGACGGACCGCCGCGCGGAACGAACTTTTCCCGGCGGAAGGCCATGCAGCCATTGCCGCCGTCGCCCGCCTTTACCCGGATTCTTGCCTCGTCAATAAACATCAGTGCCTTTATTCAGTTTAGTGGATGCGCGCTTCCTGTGCCGAATTGGAACTTGTTTCCCACACGCTGAACGGTCGAAATGTCTTTTTTTGTGCGTGTTAATGGGAGAAAATGGAGACGCCGGACAACATAGGCGTCCCCCGCGCATTCACGATCCGTTGACAGTGACCTGCCAAACTCTGAGGGGACATTTCGCAGAGGGCCTTCAGAGTTTCACTTACGCCCCGCAAATTATCCGCACCACCCTGTCGGCAATCGTTTCGACAGACATATAAGAACGCGAAGAAAAATTTCAGGAGACTTTTCGATGCAAATCAAGACCTTCCGCAGCCTTGCGCTTGCGGCAGTACTCATGTCCGGAGCGGCGGTTGGCGCATTTGCGCAGTCGGCCGTGGATGGCGCTGTCGGCGGAATTATCCATGATCCGAGTGGCGCTGTTGTACCCGGAGCGCAGATCACCGTTACGAACAATGGAACCTCGGCTTCGCAGACCGTGAAGGCGGACGATCAGGGTTATTTCCGCGCAATCCATCTTCAGCCGGGCACCTATACCGTAGAAGTCACCTCTACGGGCTTCGGAGCATACAAGTCCACGGCCGTCGTCGTGCAGGTTGGTCTGTTGACCAATGTGGATGCGAACCTGGCTGCCGCTGGCACCAGCACAGAGGTCACTGTGACCTCAGAAGTTCCGGCTATCAACACCACGTCGCCGGACTTCAACAGTGTCATCGAGCAGCACGTTCTCCAGAACCTGCCGGTGAACAACTATCGTTGGTCCAGCTACGCCGCCCTGACTCCGGGCGTTGTGTCTAACTCGGATGGCTTCGGCTTGCTGAGCTTCCGTGGCCAGAGCGTACTGCAGAACAACATCACCATTGACGGTGCGGACGATAACCAGGCATTCTTCGCGGAAGAGCGCGGACGTACGCGTGCGGGATACTCCACGGCGCAGAGCGCAGTGCAGGAATTCCAGGTGAACACCTCGAACTACACGGTGGAATATGGCCGCGCAGTGGGTGGCGTTGTGAACTCCGTTACCAAGAGCGGTACGAACCAGTTCCACGGCGAACTGTACTTCCGCGATCGTGACGCTGGCTGGGGTTCCAAGTCGCCCACGACACAGCTCACCACTGTTACCTCTTCTGGTCCGGTCACCAATGTGATCAAGCCCAAGGATTGGCGCAAGCAGTTTGGTGGTGCGGTCAGCGGCCCCATCATCAAGGACAAGCTGTTCTTCCTGTTGGCCATCGACAAGTTCAAGCGCAACTTCCCCGGAACGGGTGTTGCCAGCAGCCCGGCTACCTTCTTCGCGGCTCCAGATGCGACGCTGCCCACGGGCAAGACCTGCGGCGTCACCACCGGTACGGCTGCTCCCAGCACAGCGGATGCCAGCAACTGCACGCTGGCAGCAAACTATCTGGGAACCGGCAGCGCTTCCGCTGTTACACCTGCACAGTATGCAGCTGCAGTTCCTTTGTATAACCAGGGTCTCGCTGCGTTGAACACCATGCTTGGCCCCGTGCCACGTACGGGCGACCAGAACATCTTCTTCCCGAAGATCGACTGGCAGATCAACGGTCGCAACCATGCCAGCTTTGAAGTGAACCGCCTCAACTGGGCATCGCCCGCGGGTATTCAAACGCAGGCCACCAACACCTACGGCACGCGTTCCTTCGGCGATGACTTTGTGAAGCTCACCTTCGGCGTCGCCAAGCTCGACACCACAATCACCAGCAATCTCGTCAACGAAGTGCGTTACCAGTACGGCCGCGACTTCGAGTACGAGTTTGCTCAGACTCCTGCTACCAACTACGAGCAGAACTACATCAATCAGGCCCGTGGTGGCACATATACCAATCCGTTTGGCTTGCCGCCGAACGTTGGTATCACCAACGGCTTCAATTTCGGTACCCAGACGTTCCTGCAGCGTCAGCGCTACCCCGATGAGCGTCGTTGGCAGGTGGCCGATACTGCCAACTGGACACACGGTTCGCACAACGTGAAGTTCGGTATGGACTACCTGCACACCTACGACCTGAGCCAGAACCTGCGTAGCCAGTTCGGTAGCTACAGCTACTCCACCGTGGGTGCATACCTCGGCGACTGGTACCTGGGTCAGAGCACGAACTCGACTGTCTACAACAAGGCGAAGAACTACTCGTCCTACCAGCAGGCTTTCGGTCCCACGGCGTTCGACTTCGTCACGCACGACATCGGCATCTTCGCGCAGGACGAGTGGAAGGCTTCTCCGAACCTGAGCATTACCTATGGCCTGCGTTATGAGCTGCAGCTCTTCCCCAGCCCTTATGCAGGACTGCCGGTTACAGGTGGCAACTTCGGCACCAACGCGATTGCCCAAACCGGTGTGATGCCTTCGGATAAGAACAACATTGCTCCGCGTGTGGGCTTTGCGTGGGATCCGTTCGGTAATGGCAAGACCAGCATTCGTGGTGGATTCGGTCTCTTCTACGGCCGCACCATCAACTCCACCATCTACAGCGCTCTCACCAGCACCGGCAATGCAACACAGATCAATGGTGTGCCGGCGTCTCAGCTCACCTTTAACTACACCTCAACGCAGAGCGGCGCTCCGGCTTATCCTGCTGTGATCGGCAGTGTTGGATCTGCGGGTGCAGCTCCGGCTTCCACGTACTTTGCTCCTGGATTCCAGAATCCTTACACGGAGCAGTTTGATCTCTCCATCCAGCGCTCCATTGGCTGGAGAACGACCATCGGCGCCAGCTACATTGGTGCACTTGGCCGCGAGATGCCGAACTTCGTGGATGCGAACCTGCCCACTCCGACCACGACTGTTACCTATACCGTTGCGGACACCACGGGCAAAGGACCATTGCCTGCTGGCAGCAAGGTCACCACACGTTTCTACGCCAAGGGTGCTACGGGCACTGTTGCCGCGGGTGTGAACGGTCCCAATGCGTATGCCAGCAGCCAGCGTCCGAACCCCGTGTTCGGTGCGGTGACGGCGATTGTAAGCAATGCCAGCTCCAGCTATCACGGTGTGATTCTGGAAGCGAAGCATCAGCTCACAAACGGTCTGTCGTTTGACGTGAACTACACGTTCTCACATGCGTTGGACAACGGTGTGAACGGCACCACGTTCACCAGCACCAATGCCTACACGGATCCGTTGAACCCCGCGGCCGACTACGGCAACTCTGATAACAACGTGCCACAGCGTCTGGTGATGTACGCCGTGTATCAAACGCCGAAGTTCGTTCACGGACCCTGGGGTCTGCTGACGAATGCCTGGGAAATCTCGCCCAGCTTCGCTGCGCAGAGCGGTCTGCCGTACTCGCTGGCAAGCAGTGGCACTCCAACCACGGCGTTGGGCGATAACGGTTCCTCGCTGTCGGCCATCGGTGGTGGCATCAATGGTTCCAACGGTGCGTTCCGCATCGCAAACATTGGCCGTAACACCTACAAACTGCCCCGCACCATGGTGGCTGACCTCCGCCTGAGCAAGCGCTTCCAGATCCGGGAAGGTATGGACCTGGAGCTGTTGGGCGAGAGCTTCAACATCGCCAACCACTACAACACCACCGGCGTAACAACGACCGGCTATACCATCAGCACCAGCGCTACGGCGAACACGCTGACGTACAGCTCGGCCTTTGGCACTCGTACTTCGGTGAATAGCAACCTGGCCTACAGCCCGCGCCAGATCCAGTTGGGAGCGAAGTTCCACTTCTAATTCGGAAATTCGGAAACGAAAGGGTGACGGCTTCGGCCGTCACCCTTTTGCTTTTTTGCGCTACATGTTTTGCGTTTTCATGACGAAACCGCTACGCTGCGAAGACTCGAATTTTGTTATGTACAGAAGCTCTCCAGACAGCACAGAGAGGGCTTTAGCAGTAGTGTCGTTTGTTCCCGCAGTGGTGGTGTGTTCCGAAGAAGATAGCCGCATGCTTCAGCGTGCGGTTGGGGAGTGCTGTTTCGCTTGCTCGCGTTGTCTCGTATCGCTGTTCTTCTCCTACCACGCCGAACGTTTACAGCGTTGCTGTTGAGTCTCGCCGCTATGCCTGTTGCCATGGCACAGGATGCCTCTACCGGCGCGCTGAATGGCATCGTGTGCGATCCCTCCGGCGCTGCAATGCCGTCCGTTACGCTGACCCTGCGTGATGTGCATACCGGCCAGCAGCGCACGCTGCAATCAGATCGTTTGGGTGAGTTTCTCTTTCCATCATTGACGCCTGGAAGCTATGTGCTTTCCGCTACGGCTGCAGGCTTCAACCCATTACAGGTCGATGCGGTGGATGTTGCTGTTGGTAAGACAACGCGCCTGATGCCACGTATGCAGATAGGTGGAGCGCTTCAGACGGTGGAGGTCATCGCCTCACCTGCCGTGGAGTTTGATTCTCCACTGAATGCGAACCTGTCACCGCAGCAGTTGCAGATGCTGCCGTTGGATGGGCGCAGGTTCCAATCGCTGGCCGTACTCACACCGCTGGTCGCAGCGGAAGATGCGGATGTGGTGCTAAATCCCGCGGAGGAAAGCGCGCCGGAAGCTGTGGGAGATACCGACAACGCGCGGCTTTCCATTCGCGCGCAGGATCCGGCGTTGAACCGCTTCACGCTGGACGGCGCAGACCATACGCGTCAGTTTGATATGCAGCCGCGTGGCGGCAGCGCGCTTCCCTTTGCCATTACGCAAGAGGCTGTGCAGGAGTTTGGCGTACGCGCTGTTGCCGATGCGGATAAGACACAACCGCATGGAGCAGGCGGAGCATTGCGAACCGTTACGCGGCGCGGCGGCGAAGACTTTCACGGCTCGGCGTTCTTCCTGATCCGCAACAGCGCGGGGAATGCGGCGAATCCTTTCAGCACAACGACGCGTTACAACAACGGATCGCCCACAACAACGCTGGTAAAGCCACGCGATCAACGAGAACAATTTGGCGGCTCCATCGGAGGCAGGTTGGGGCTCCGCGGCGCATATGGTTTCATAGCATTGGATGGCCAACGGAGAAGCTTTCCTGCCACCTCCAGTCCATCCGACAACGCGTTTTATTCGCTTACGGCGGTGCAACGCGCATTGCTGGCAAATCGTGGAGTCAGTGCTACTGCTATTGCGAATGGGCTGGCTTATATCGATAGTTTGAGTGGCGCGTTGGATCGCCATGCGAATGAGGTATCGCTCTTTCCACGGTTGGACTGGGACACGGCTCATAGCAACACTGCAGCGCAATGGAATCGTGTGCGCTTCGATTCTGCTGCGGGACAGAATGCTTTACCTGTGGTTGCCCGTGGTCGAGGCAGCATCGGCAGCGTTCGTACCGAAGGCGATGATGTGCTGTTGCACACGACGGCCATGTTGCATCCGCGATGGAGTCTGGATACGCGCATTGGATACAGCAGCGATGTGACCTATGCTGAGTCACCGACACCATTGCCGCAAGAGCCGCATACAGGCCCCGGTGGCGGTGCGCCACAGGTAGATTTGTCTGATGCGTTTTCATTCGGCAGCGCGCCCATTACCGGGCTGCGCAGACTGCCGGATGAACGCAGTGCGGAAGCCGGAATCACATTGCGATTTCATGGACGAGCGCATCAGGTGAGCGTGGGTGCATCGTTGATCGCAACAGATGAGCGCATCGCTGGAAGCGAAGCGAACAATGGTCGGTATCTCTATGCCAATTCCACTACATCGGGCCATGCAGGTTCATTGGTGGATTTTCTTACGGACTACACCTACAACTCTGCCAGCTATCCGAATGGCGGATGTCCGTCGATCTATTCGCAGCCACATTACTTCTGCTTTTCCAACTTCACGCAGACCTTCGGCAGTGTTCCAGAGACGCGTTTTCATACGGCGGAATGGAGTGCGTTCGTCTCGGATCGCTGGCGTGTGACGCCGCGACTGCACATTAATGCGGGTGCGCGTTACGAGTGGGATCGCCTGCCTCCACCGCAGCATCCGAATCCCAGTATCGATGCGGTCTTCGGCGGTTTTGCTGCGACACAGACGATGCCTTCTGACACGAATAATCTCGCGCCGTTCGCAGGCTTTTCGTATGCGCCAACGAGCAGCACGGTAGTGCATGTGGGATATGGGTTTCAATTCTCCAGCATCCCCGGCACCACGATTCAGCGAGCGCTTGCCAACACTGCACAAACCGCCAGCCAGACGCAGCTTCGCATTACACCGCGCACCATCATTGATCCTGCATGCGCATCTTATGGGACGAACTTCGGCTACCCCGCAACGTATACCTGCGCACCTTTTGGGCCTTTGGCCAGTGCAGGCGCAGCGTGGGCATTTTCACGTTCGTTTCAGATGCCTGCCGCACAGACTGCAGAGCTATCCGTCTCTCAGCAGATTGCAACGCGAACACACATCTCAGGAAGCTACATCCTTGCGCTAAGTCGCGAACTGACTGACACAGTCGATCTCAACATTGCACCATCCACCTCCAACATTGCGTTCCGCATCGTGCGCAATGGTGGTGAAGCAGGTGCGCGCGGTGGCGATGTGTTTCATGTGCCGGTGTACACCGCTCGCAAGACATCCGCGTTTGGTCCTGTGACGGCGATCCTGTCTGATGGCAACGGAACCTATCACGCGATGGCGTTGACGCTGCAGCATCAGACGCCACGCACACTCACGCTGCGCACTTCGTGGACGTACAGCAAATCGCTGGACACGGTGCGCACTGGTCCCACGGCGCGCAATGAGAATGCACACTTCGATCCGTACAGTCCGCTGTACGATCGTGCTCCATCAAACTTTGATCATCGCCACCGCGTGACGATGCTTGCCGTGTGGCAGCCACGCGTGCGGATTACGAATGCTTTTCTTCGCACAGTCAGTAATGGATGGTCGCTCTCTCCTGTGTTGCTAATCCAAAGCGGGCGTCCTTACAGCTATAACCTCTCCGGTGGCTCGTCCTTACCGGGTGGCCGCGAAAGCCTGAATAACTCCGGTGGTGCGAATTATTTGCCGAGTGTTGGCCGCAACACACTTCGTTTGCCTTGGACGGAGAATGTGGATTTGAGTCTGTCTCGTGCTTTTGCGATGGCGCATGACCGGGCGCATCTACGTCTGATGATGCAGGCGTACAACCTGCTGAATCACGTGAACGTGACGACCGTGGAGCAGCGTGCATTTCTTGTAGGATCTGCTGGCGCGGATGGTGTGGTGCCACTTACGTTTCAGGACGCTGCAACGATTGCCGCTGAGGGGATAACCGGAAAGCCCTTTGGCATGGCGAGTCAGTCGGCAAACTCTCCCACCCGCGAACGGCGTCTGCAGGCTGGCCTGCGTTTCGAGTGGTAAAGATCACGTGGAAAAGCCGCTGGAGAGTGAAACTTCCAGCGGCTTCTGCACTGATTCAAATAACTACTTCGAGAAACGCAGCAGCAACATCTGATGGCGCTTCAGCGAGTACTTGTAGTCGTCCTTGATTGCGCCCAGATCCTTTGCATTCCAGATATCGCGCGCCTTCATACCTGGCTTCACGCCTGCTTCCTTCAGGTGCAGCGAGATGCCGCGTACAAAGTTTTCATCTTCACCGAAGTTGATAACAGAAAGCGCTACACCGCCATCTGCCAGCGGGCGCGACCAGATTTCGATTGGTCCTTCCTGGTAGACGCGCTCTGCCTGCTTGCCCAGCTTGTCCTGATCGATGGCCAGGACTTCGCGGTTCGTCAGAATGCCGGTGACTTCAGGGGTCAGTTGTGTCAGGTTGTTGCCCGCGAGTAGCGGTGCGGCCAGCATGGCCCACATGCCCATGTGGGCGCGGTTTTCATCCAGCGAGAGCTTGCCGTTGCCCACTTCCAGCATGTCGGGATCGTTCCAGTGGCCGGGGCCGGCATATTTGCTCAGCCCGATCTGCGTCTTTCCAATAAGCGCGATGGAGGCCCAGTTTGCTTGCACATCGCCCGTGGTGCGCCACAGGTTTGCGCCCACAGACGGACCCCACTGCCACACGGAATCAAACCCGTACTGGCACAGGCTGTACACAATGGGGCGGCCCGTCTTCAGTAGAGCCTGGTGCATTTTCTCGTAGGCGTCGTGCATCATCTGGTTCTGCTTCAGCCTGTCACCCGGAGCTTTGCTGTTCATCTCCTTGCCGAAACCGCATAGGTCGTACTTGAGGTAGTCGATGCCCCACGAAGCGTAGAGATCCGCGTCTTGCTGTTCATGGCCCAGGCTGCCTTCGTACTTCGCACAGGTCTGGTCGCCGGGGCTGGAATAAATGCCCAGCTTCAGGCCTTTGCTGTGCACATAATCAGCCAGCGCCTTCATGTCCGGGAACTTCTCGTTGGTATGCAGCACACCGTTGGCGTCGCGCTTGCCTTCCCACGTATCGTCAATATTCACGTAGACATAGCCCGCATCGCGCATGCCACTGGAGACGATCAAGTCCGCCGCAGCCTTTACGTCCTCCTGCGTCACCTTTCCTGCGAACCAGTTCCACGAGTTCCACCCCATGGGCGGCGTGGCTGCCAATGTTGTCTGTGCCGCGGGTTTGGTCTGCGCCACGGCAGACAGAGAAAGTGCAGAAGCAAGCAGGGCAAAGGCAATACGTCGCATAGAATTTTTTTGAGACCTCAGAATCAGGGTGGTCAAGCTGCGCAGAAAAGCATACATGGGTTTGCGTTACAGAATCGCCACGCTATGCTGCCGAAAGAGGTTGAACGTTTGACATCTGTAATTTTCACCAACGCGCCGGGCCGAGTAAATCTGTTAGGCGAACACACCGACTACACAGGCGGGCTGGTGTTGCCCATGGCGATTCCCTTCGCCACGAAAGCCAGCGTGACTGCTGCTGCGGAAGGCTATGTGTTCAACTCGACTGCATTTCCTGGCGAGCACGCCAGCTCGCGCGACGAGAAAGCCACCGGCGCATGGAGCGACTATCCCGCAGGCGTGCTGCATGAGCTGTGGGCGCTGGGCATTGATGTGCCGCCGTTCCGCATGGAACTGGATGGCAATGTGCCATTGGGCGCGGGGCTAAGTTCGTCAGCTTCCATTGAGGTTGCCACTGCGGTTGCGCTGCTGCGTCATGCCGGCACGATGCTGGAGGCGAAGGAGATCGCCCTGCTGTGCCAGCGTGCAGAGAACAACTTTGTCGGTTCGCCCTGCGGCATTATGGACCAGTTTGTTGTGACTGCAGCAACCGAAGGACATGCACTGCTTCTGAACACACGCACGCTCACCTACGAGTTGCTGCCAATGAACACCGGCAATCTGGCGCAGTGCAGCATTGTGATTGCCAACAGCATGGTGCGGCATTCCGTGGCCACGGGCGATTACGGCATTCGACGTCGCGAATTGGAAGAAGGGCAGGCCGTGATTCGTGCGCGCTTTCCTGAAGCGGAAGATCTGGGGCGCGCAACAACAGATCAGTTGGAAGCCGTACGCGCCAGCCTGAGCGACAACGTGTACAAGCGTTGCAAGCACGTCATCACGGAAAATGCGCGCGTGCGTGAGGCAGAGATTGCTATGAAGGCGGGCGATGCTGTGAAGCTGGGCGAGTTGATGAACGGCTCGCACGCCAGTCAGCGCGATGACTTTGAAGACAGCGTCCCTGAGATTGATTTCCTTGCAGCCACCGCCGTCACGCTGCCCGGTTGCTATGGCGCACGACTGACGGGCGGCGGCTTTGGCGGATGCACGGTGAGTCTTGTCGCATCGAACGATGTTCCGCAATTCACGGCGCAGCTCGCAGCGGCTTACAAAGGGCACTTCAACATCGAAGCTGAAATCTACGTCTGCACACCAGCCGATGGCGCGTTGGCGCAACTGGAGCGTGCGTAATGAATCCGTTGTTGCTGACCACACCGCATCGTCGTTGGAATCCGCTTCGTGGAGAGTGGGTTCTGGTTTCGCCGCATCGTACGCAGCGTCCGTGGCAGGGGCAGACGGAAGACGTCGCGGTGCCGCAATCGCCGCAGTATGATCCGTCATGCTATCTGTGCCCCGGCAATCCGCGCGCTGGTGGCGAGCAAACGCCGCATTACACCGGTACATATGTTTTCACCAATGATTACGCCGCTCTGAAGCCCGATGCGGAAATCATCACGGAAGACGATGGCCTGTTGCATGCCGAGACGGAGCGCGGCATCTGCCGTGTGTTGTGCTTCAGCCCGCGGCATGACCTGACGCTGGCCACGATGGATGTGCCGTCGATTCGTGGCGTGGTGGATGTGTGGGCTGCGCAGGAAGCTGAGCTGGCCGCGAATCCAGATATTCGCTACGTGCAGATCTTTGAAAATCGCGGCGCCATGATGGGTGCCAGCAATCCACATCCGCACGGCCAGATCTGGGCCACCGAACATATTCCCAACGAGCCCGCCACGGAGCTGCGCACGCAGAAGGAATACTTCGCCAAGCACGGCGAAACCATGTTGCACGCCTATCTGCAGAAGGAGCTGGAAAAGGGCGAACGCGTCGTCGCGCAGAACGATACATGGGTGGTGGTGATTCCGTTCTGGGCCGTGTGGCCGTTTGAAACGCTGGTACTGCCGCGTGATCCTGTCGCTTCCATGCGTTCGCTGAGTGAAGCACAGCGCGACGGGCTTGCGGATATTCTCAAGACGCTCACTGCTGGTTACAACCGGGTTTTTGATGCTCCATTCCCTTATTCCATGGGCTTCCATCCTGCCCCGTGCGATGGCGAAGAGCATCCGGAGTGGCAGTTGCACGCGCACTTCTATCCGCCGCTGCTGCGCTCAGCCACGGTGCGCAAGTTCATGGTGGGGTTTGAACTACTGGGATCACCACAGCGCGACATCACACCAGAAAGTGCCGCAGCCACCCTACGCAATGTAATGCGCTAAACAGTCGCAATGGAGGACAATGGGAGTGTCATGAGCACTCTCAATCCATTTCGTCTGCATCCGTCTTTCTCCGAACGCACATGGGGTCGCCGCGACCTGAAGCCTTGGTATCCCGACTGGGCCGAGCGCGATGCGCAGTACAAGGAGCCGATTGGCGAAGCGTGGCTCACCGGACCGCAGTCTCTCGTGAACGACGGCGACTATGCAGGCGAAACGCTTGCGTCGCTGGCGGAGAAAGAGCCGGTCAAGTTGCTGGGATCGCTGGCAAGCGAAAAAGAATTTCCGCTTCTGATGAAGCTGTTGTTTCCCGACGACAAGCTGTCCGTGCAGGTGCATCCGAACGACGAAGAGGCTGCGGCCCTAAACATTGGCCGTGGCAAGACGGAGTGCTGGTACATCCTTCAGGCTGAACCGGGAGCCACCGTTGCATGCGGGCTGAAGCCCGGCACTACGCTTGAGGGGCTGCGTGACGCCATCGCTAATGGCACTGCGGAAAATCTGTTGGAGCACATCCCAGTAGTAGCGGGTGACATGGTGTTTGTGGATGCGGGTACGGTTCACGCCATTGGGCCGGGAGTCACCATTCTGGAGACACAGCAGACCTCTGACACCACGTATCGTCTGTACGACTACGGACGTCCGCGTGAACTGCACGTCGACAAAGGGCTGGCAGTGAGCAAAGTCGTTACCCGCGCAGGTAAAGTTGCGCCCAAACCCATCACGGTGGATGGGCGCGAAGGCAAGCGGCTGATTCAGGAACAGTACTTCACGGTGGATAGCTTCTCGCTCAAGATTGGCGACACCATCCAGTTTGAGAATCCCGGCAACAAGCCCTACTGCCTGACTGCTATCGGTGGCGATGCCCAGGTGATGGTAGCCGGCGAGTCCATGACGGAACTCCCGGCAAGCAGTTCTGTGATTGTGCCTGCAGATGTGACTCGTGTGACAGTGCGGGCTGACAGTGCACTGGAAGTGGTACGCGCCACACCGTAAGAATTTCCGCTCAGGTGGCCGTGTTTGCAGGCGTTGCAGCGCGGCCACCGAATAGCAATGCAAGAACCAGCAGCGCAGCCAACACCAGAATGCCGGCGCTGCTCATCAGCACCAGATGTTCTGTAAGTAGCAAACACCCCGCAGACCAAAGCGCGATGGACCATCCGAAGGTGCGGAAGTGGGAGGAGTGAACTACTCCGGCCAACGGCAGCAGATGCAATCCCAGGATGATGCCGAATGCCGCCGGAAAGTATTGCAGCAGATGCAGCACCGCCAGGATGCTGAACGCAGTAGCCTCCGCAACGCCACCAATGATGTACACCGCGGCAAGCATTTTGCGGCGGCGCAGGCCGTGGAGGTCGGGTGTTGGTTCGTCAATCATCGGGTTCAAGCTCACACTATCATTCCGGCTGCATGAGGCTTTAGTTCCAGCGCGGATCCCGTGTGATTTCCATGAAATCCAACGCGCCGGTGCTGTGAATCTCAATGCGGTCGCCCGGTTTCAAACGGACGCCGTTGCGGACGAATCGCTCGGCAGAAACGCCACCGGGCTGCGCGCCGCGTACGGTTGATGTCCATGTATCCACAACCGCGCCGTTAATACGAAGTACAAATCGCTGGGGCGCCTGCGGTGCATCGAAGTAGCCCACCTCAATGCGATAGACGTTCTCTTCACCCCGGAACTCGGTGCTGGCGGAGCAATCTGACAATGAGCAGAAAACGTAGGCGCCGCCTGATGAGCCTTCTTTGTCTTCGGTGAAGACCGTGTGATAGCCCTTCAACGTCATCGTTTCCGCTTCAATGCGGCCTGCATGTTTGCCTGCAAAGCCCAGCGTGTCAGGCTGGCCGGTAACGCGCAGCAGCCAGTCTACGACTGCTTCGCGCCAGATTTCTGCGCGGCGTGCGTTGTCCTGCAGTAGCAGATGTGTTGGGGTCCAGCGTTCCGGTTCGAGTAAGCTGCGGGTTTCATCCCATGCATCGTCCGCGTTGGCTGCAGCGGATGCACCGGTGAAGGCAGCGTCATACACGGACTGCGTCACAGTCTGACCATCGCGGACGCGGAAGCTGAGAGGCACGCGATGCAGCAGCAGCAACCATTCCTGCGGCGTCGCAGAGGGATTTGCGTATTCTCGGCGGAACGCTTCCGGGAACTCTGCAGTTTGCAGTCGCGCTGCGCCAATGCCCTCGCGGTCGGCCAGCGAATGTCCCGCTTCCGTCGCCATAGGGTCGGGGCCATGTTCTGTGCCAAGGCGCGGCAGCCCCAGCGGCGATGTGATGCCAGCGTAGCTGGCTTCGCTGTCGACGACGATCTTCTTCGCCACGTCAAAGATGCGGGCGTCGTCCCCCCACGTCTGGCGCGCCCACTGGTCCACGATGCTGTCACGCGATTCTTCCGGGTTCCATGCAAACCGGCCAAAGGCGTACAGACTGGCTTGCAGCATTGGCTGTTCCAGCAACGGGAGAACTGCTTCCTGCGAAAGCATACCGAGTGTACCGGTGAGGCTGGTGGCTACCGGGGAGCGCAGCGTCATCTGCCATGCGTGCAGTGGGGTGACGGGTTGCCGAAGGCCGCCGGGGAGCAGAAGGAATCGTGCTGCCCGATGCTCTTTTCCTGCGGTTTCCGGAGCAAGACCGCTCATGGGCGCGTCCGGGAAGCTGCTGTCCTGAAGATGAAGATTCCGTTCGGTCTGGAGTTCGTCAGGGCTGGACCAGACGCGGATCCCGTAGGGGCGGAAGAGGCGCGCAGCCTCAGCCTTCTGCTGCGCATTGCAGTTCAGAACAATGCCATTGATGCCAACGGAAGCAAAAAGGCGTCCGTACTGGCGCAGAACACCATCGTCTGGCGTTGGGCCTTCGATCTGGATCGCTCGCAGAGGGAAGTGTGGCGATTCCGCGAGTTCGTCTGGCAACTGGCGGTCTTCTGTGACCATTGCGGCGAAGCGAAAGGCGGCGTACAGCTCCGCACGGGGCGACCCGCCTTCCAGCACCCACCACTGTCGTATGCCGTTGCGCAGGTGGACGATGCGGAAGCCCTCTTCCGGCACCGGCTTATCCACCCATCCGGGTGCAATGCGGGCTAACCCCGAGCGACGCAGGGCCTCTGGCGTGCCAAGGATGATGGCGTCGTTGCGTGGGTCAATGCGGTGCAGCAGAACGTCCGTGCCGGCAACCATGTGGCCCAGGCCGCGATCCAGTTCCTCTGCCGCAGCTTCTTCTTCCGGTGCAGGACGACCGTTGGCGTCGCCCAGTAGAGCTACGGCGTGGGGCATGTCGTGGTAACGCGGCGGGTCCGGCGGAATAACGTAGCGCAGCCAGCCGACGGCAGAGGGAGCGGGTGTCTGTGCCAGGGAAACGGCTGCAAACGACAGGCCTGCAAGCGTTCCAAGTGCCAGTCTTTGCAGCGTTCGCAACATTCCCCCATTGGACTCTGCCCAGACCGTTTTGGTGGGTCGCAGGCAAGGCACAGTTGATGATAGCGAGTCCGGGCGGGATTGTGCTTTAGTGGGTCTCGCTGGTGGCAGGAACGCGAGTTGCATTGGCATCAATGCGGATCACGCGCATCCCCGCCGCTTCCGCCGCCTCCACGCCTTCGCGAGAATCCTCAAACACCAGGCAGTCCAGCGGTGCCACGTTCATGCGGCGGGCTGCTTCCAGAAAAAGATCGGGTGCCGGTTTGCCTTTTGCCACATCCTCGCCTGAAACGATCCATCCAAAGACGCCATCCAGACCCACAGCGCGGATGGTGGCTTCAATGTTGGCGCGCTGATTATTGGAGGCGACGGCCATTGGGACCTTGCCCTGAAACTGCAGGGCGACCTCGCAGACGGGCACAATCCGCTCCAGCAGGTGCAGACTTTTCGTGTAGTTGGCCACCCATTGCCTCAGAATGTCCGCATGCGGCGCAGGAATGGGGCCGTAAGCCTTCTCAATCTCAAGCAACACCTGCGGTGGTGTGGTTCCATACAGGCCACGAGCCCACTCGGCGGTAGGCAGAATGCCCATTGGCCCCAGTGTGGCCCGTAAAGCGGCAATGTGGGCGGGCAGTGTCTCCACCAGCGTTCCATCGCAGTCGAAGATGAGGGCGCGGAAGCTGGCGGGGTCAAGGTGGAATTCCATGCAGGCCATGCTATCAACCCCGCATGACAGGCAAGTGCGCCAAAGAGAACCTGCAATCACGGGGAATCGAACAGCGCACAGGCACCGGAAACACGGTTGACACGGTTACGTCGCGGGGCTTACGCTCTCGGAACTGAGACGTCTCATATCCGCCGCAGCGCCGCAGACGAACGCCGCCTTGCGCACAAGCTGTACCTACAAGAACACTTTTTCCTCGAGGATCGACCATGGCAGTGGAACGCAGCACAGTCCAGCAGGCAGTAGAAGCTGGCAAAGGTATTTTGAAGCTTGCCCCTTCGTGGGTTCCCCGCTCGTTCATGATTCCCGGACGGCGGCTGAAGCTCCATCCTGATGACATTTACGCATTCGGCGGCCATCGCGGCGGCATTAATGAGCGCTGGTTTTCTTCCACTACCAAAGCCGCAAATGGTCCGGACACCACGGAATTTGAAGGCCTCTCCTTCGTCGTGACGAAGAACGGCGGTAAGTTCCTGCTGAAGGACGCCGTGGAAATTGCCGGCGACCTGCTGCTGGGTGAAGACGTTTTCAAGCGTGAAGACGGATGGAACCTGCTCTGCAAGTTCTTCGACAACGAGGGCCCGATCCCGCACCACATGCACCAGAACGAGGAGCATGCCAGCGCGGTTGGTTTCAAGGGCAAGCCGGAAGCCTATTACTTCCCGCCGCAGTACAACCAGACCTTCAACAACTTCCCCTTCACCTTCATGGGGCTGGAGCCTGGAACCACAAAGGATCAGATCCGCGAATGCTTGAAGAAGTGGCAGCAGGGCGACAACGGCATCACGTTCCTATCGCGTGCATACCGTCTGGAGCCGGGTGCAGGATGGCAGATTGATCCAGGCATCCTGCACGCACCGGGATCGCTCTGCACCTACGAGCCGCAGGTGAACTCCGACGTCTTTGGCATGTTCCAGAGCGAAGTGGAAGGCCGTATTGTGCCGTGGGATCTGCTGGTAAAGGATGTTCCGGAAGACAAGAAGCAGGACATCGAATACATCATCAGCATGCTGGATTGGGATGCGAACACGGACCCGAACTTCGGCGCGAACAAGAAAGTCTTCCCCAAGGTCCAGCGTGAGGAAGCGGGCAAGTTCGTGGAGAAGTGGGTGGTGTACGGCACGAAGTTCTACTCGGCAAAGGAATTGACTATTCTGCCGGGTGCAACCGTGACGATCACCGATCCAGAGGCGTATGGTTTGATCGTGACGCAGGGCTATGGCGACTTTGGCGGTACGCCGGTCAGCACGCCGTCGCAGATTCGCTTTGGCGATCTGACAGAAGACGAACTCTTCGTTACCGCTCCTGCCGCGCGCAAGGGCGTGACCATCACGAACGCAAGCGGCACCGATCCGTTGGTGATCCTGAAGCACTTCGGACCGGGCAATCCCGATGCCGCGGAACTGATCCGCGACTTCGGGCCGTCAAGCTGGAAGAAGTAAGTACATTTCGCGTAGAGTGGGCCGGCTAAATCAAGCGGCCCATCTTTACGCCGCAAAACACGCTTTACGAGGGAATTGTCATGGCAGCAACACACAGCAAACCGCGCCTGCACAATGCAATGTGGCCCGGAATCGTTGGTAAAGGACCAGATTCCACTGAGCCGTTTATTGATCTGGAAACCATGCTGGACTGACCGCGCAAGCAGAAGTGGACGGCCAGAAGTTTGATGGGGTGGATCTGTTCATGTCCGCACCGCATACATCGATCGACTCCACCGATGACGACCTGAAGGTGCTCGCCGAAAAGCTGCAGGCACGTGGATTGGTCTGCGGATCGTTTGTGGCTCCGGTATGGGCGCCCACGGGCGGCGGTTCGGCCATGGGCAACGAGATGGAAGTTCGTAAGTTTCTGGAGCAGGTGCGAAAGGCATGCGTTATCGGCCGCAAGATGACCGCGCTTGGCGTGCGCCCCAGCGGCGTTATCCGCATTGACTCCGCTACAGGAACCGGAGACTGGTACAAAGATCCGAAAGCCAACACGGAGAAGATCGCCAAGACGTTTCGGGAAGCCGCAAACATTGCGGAAGCAGAAGGTCAACGGCTGGCGGCGGAAGGCGAAATCTGCTGGGCAGGCATGCATGGATGGGACCACATGCTACATCTGCTGGAGATGGTGAACCGCCCGAAGACCGTGGGCTTCCAGGCGGACATGGCACACACCATGCTGTACACGCTGGGCTATAACTCGCCAGAGAGCCGCATTGTGGCCGAGGGGTGCGCTACTCCAGAAGAGATTACCGCTGCGCTGAAGAAGGTCACCAAGGCTCTGCGTCCGTGGACGATTGACTTCCACGTTGCCCAGAACGACGGCACTGTGAAGGGGCAGGGCTCGCACGATAAAACGGGCCGCCATTGTCCTCCAGATGATCCGAATGGATTGATGGACATTGTGAAGGTGGCCGGCATGTGGATGCGCGATGACAACGGTGTTCCCACACGCGCCTTTGAGCACATCTGCTGGGATGGATGCATGTTCCCAAACGATGTGATGACCGATCCGCAGACATGGAACAAGGTGCTGAAGGTAATGATCGACGTGCGTGATGCGCATGGTTGGAACTAACGATTCAAGGCGCCTCATTTACATGGGGCGCTTTTATTTTCGGAGAAGACAGTGAGCAAGAAGACACTCAACATTGGCATGGTGGGCTACGGCTTCATGGGCCGCACGCACTCCAACGCGTTTCGCCAGGCGCCAAAGTTTTTTGATCTGCCGTATGAACCGGTGCTGAAGGCGGTTTCCGCGCGCAATGCCGATCGCGTGAAAAAGTTTGCAGATAACTGGGGATGGCAGTCAGTTGAGACCGACTGGAAGAAACTCGTTGAACGCGACGACATTGACCTGATCGACATTGCCAGCCCGAACGACACACATGCAGAGATTGCCATTGCAGCCGCAAAGGCAGGCAAGATCGTGATGTGTGAGAAGCCACTAGGGCGCACTGCAGAAGAAGCCAAGACCATGGTGAAGGCCGTGGAAGATGCAGGCGTAGCCAACATGGTTTGGTACAACTATCGCCGCGTGCCTGCTGTTGTTCTGTTGAAAGACCTGCTGGATGAAGGCCGCTTTGGCCGCATCTTCCACTACCGCACACAGTTCCTACAGGACTGGACAATCTCGCAGGATCTGCCGATGGGCGGTGAAGGTCTGTGGCGCCTGGATGCCTCTGTCTCTGGCAGTGGTGTAACGGGCGACTTGCTTGCACACAACATCGACATGGCCATGTGGTTGAACGGCCCTATCAAAGAAGTCAGCGCAGCAACAGAAACCTTTATCAAGGAACGCAAGAACACGCTTACCGGCGAAGTGGTTCCGGTAAAGATTGATGACGCTTCCGCGTTCATTGCGCGCTTTGAAAACGGTTCACTCGCATTGTTTGAGGCCACTCGTTATGCACGCGGACACAAGGCCCTATTCACGCTTGAGATCAATGGCGAGAAGGCTTCCGCATCGTGGGATCTGCATGACCTTCACCATCTGCAGTACTTCGATTACAAGAACGACGGTAAGCTGCGCGGCTGGACAGACATTCACATCACCGACGGCGATCACCCCTATATGAAGAACTGGTGGGTGCCCGGATTGCAGATTGGTTACGAACATACTTTTACGCACCAGGTAGCCGACTTTGTAGCTTCGCTGGATAGTGGCAAGCCAGTGGGACCAACCTTCCGCGATGGCTTGATGACGGAATATGTGACGGACGCTGTATTGAAGTCCGCACAGACAAAGAAGTGGGAGACAGTGGAGACGGAGTAAGTCGAACTTACTTCGCATCACTTGTCGCCGTTGATATTTCTTCAGGCCGCAGTATGCGGCTAAGTAGGCCCAAAGAGTTTCTGTAACTGAATTACCGGAGGCTGTATCCGATGAAGTATCGCAACTTAATTGCCGCCGCGGGAGCACTTACCCTCTCCGCGACACTTATGGCGCAGGCCCCAGCGGGTGCGCCGCCTGCCAATCCGCTGCGTGCTGGATTCCAGCGCATCATGCAGCCGCCACCGATGGTGGACTTTAACGACAACACCGGCTTTACCTCGCTCTTTGATGGAACCCTGAAGGGCTGGAGCTATGACTCGAACCTGTGGGACATCAAGGATGGTTCGATTCATCTCTCTGCCACCTGCGAGAAACCCACGGGCACGGTGTATGCCGTTTCCACCGCTGGTGAGTTTGGTGACTTCGTATTGAAGTATGAGATGAAGGGCACCGGCAACATCAATGGCGGCATGCAATTCCGCAGTTACATTACGGGCGATCCAAATTCAACCGGTACAAAGTTTCCGCCGGTAGTGCGGCCCACACCGCCGCCGCGTCCTGCAGGAGCGAATGCACCGGCTCGGCCGCCTCGCCCGGCTGCATGCGCCAATCCCGGCACACCTCCGACGCGTGAGTATGAGTCGAAGTGGGATCTGGCCGGTCCGCAGGCCGACTTTGACGAAGGCAACAAGTACAGCGGCATGTTCTATGAACAGAGTGGCCGCGCAGTGATCGCTACACCCGGTTACTCCATGTATGGCGATGTCAGTGGCAGCTATGCCATGGCAAAGATTGTGGACAAGGCACAGCATGACGAATGGTTCCATAAGGACGACTGGAATCAATTCATCGTTGTGGCGATTGGTCACTCGACCTCCATTTACATGAATGGTCACTTGATTACGCAGTTTGTAGATATCGACCCCACTTACTTCCGTCCTAGCGGAAAGATTGGTGTGGAGTCAGAATCTACCGGCGACCTTTGGGTGCGTAACATTTCCATTAAGAAGCTGTAACAACAGATAAGAAGCAGAATGCAGCGGTCGCCGCAAAAATGCAGCGATCGCTGCGTTCTGTTTCAGGAGAGAATAACGGCATGCCGAAGACGAACTACCTGGGACGCCGCACAGTTTCGATCGAAAACGAATTCCTTCGCCTTACCGTGACAGAAGAAGGTGGCCACATTGCTGAGGTGTACAGCAAGCGGGCCGATGTGAATCCGATGTGGACGCCCCCCTGGCCCACGATGGAGCCGAGCGCGCTGAAGCCGGAACAGGAAGTGCTTTACGGCGGCGATGCGGAGGCCAAGCTACTGTCAGGCATTCTGGGGCACAACCTTTGCCTGGATATCTTTGGTGGGCCGAGTGAAGCGGAAGCCGCCTTAAGCTTGACCGTGCATGGTGAGAGTTCCATCTTGCCTTACACGATTGAAGAATCGGGCAACACTCTTACCTGCAGCGCGCACTTTCCGTTGGCGCAGATTGATTTTGTGCGCACACTCACACTTGAAGGCGAAGGCGTTCGCATTGAAGAGCGGGTTACGAACAAGGCTTCCTTTGATCGTCCCATTGCATGGACACAGCATGTAACGCTGTCGCCGCCGTTCCTTGATCCGGCGACGACCGAGTTTCGCATGAGCGCGGCAGGCCCTGCGATGACGCATCCTGAAAGCCTGGGTGAAGCTTCTTACCTGAAGCAGGGCGAACCTTTTGGGTGGCCAAATGCCCCGGGACTGAACGGTAGCGGCGTGATCAATGTCACAGACATGAAGCCGGACGCACCAGCCAGCAGCTACATCGCCGTGCTGATGAAGCCGCAGGCATACTTTAGTGCGTGGTCGCCGAAGTATCGCTTTGCCATTGCATATGTCTGGGACG